>NZ_CP117416.1:4020000-4250000 GCF_028606985.1 Paenibacillus kyungheensis
CCGGGTTGAATATCTGTCGCTGTATAATCATTTTGCGTTTCTACACCGTAAGTTATCGTTGTGCCTTCGATATTCGGTATAATTTCGCGAATATTTTCATCATCACCACAAACGATAGCTTTACCACCCGCTTGTAATTGACTTAAAAATTGCACGTAGGCTGCTTTGAGATTAGCAAAGTCACCATCATAATTTTCAAGATGATCGGCTTCAATATTAGTTACTACAGCGATAGCAGGATGATATTGTAAAAAAGTACCGTCACTTTCATCGGCTTCTGCAACTACATAGTCGCCTTTACCTGCTTTGGCGTTGGTACCCAGATTAACGATTTCTCCACCGATAATATACGTTGGATCGGTATCACATTCTTCCATCACCAGTGCAATCATTGAAGAAGTAGTTGTTTTGCCATGAGCACCTGCTACAGCTACACCTTTACGTTCATTAAGCAATCTTGCTAACATTTCAGAACGATGAATCACTGGAATATCAAGACGCTTCGCTTCTACCCATTCTGCATTGTCATCAGATAGTGCAGTAGAATAGACTACCAGATCAGCACCATGAACTTGTTCTGTCGCATGACCTATATGAATGACTGCTCCTTTTTGTTGCAATTTCGCTGCTAACGCGCTCATTGCCATATCGGAACCTGTTACTTTGTATCCCATTTCAAGCATAACACGGGCGATGGCACTCATACCGTACCCACCAATCCCGATAAAATGTACATGTTCTGTCTTATTCATCTGACTCACCAGCCCTTTTCAGAATCGGTTTGATGCAAAAGAGTCGCTCTTACATCCGAAATTAAATACAGTGTTCCGGTTACGACCCCTAGATCTTCCCGTTCTGTTCGTGATTGAAGCAACTGAATACCTTGCCGCCAGTCACGCTCCACTATAACATTGACTTCTGTTCTGTTCATTTCTTGTTGTAATCTGATCACTAATTGTGCCAATTGATCTGCATCCATTTTGCGTCGAAAATCGGGTTCTGTCAAAATAATTGTATCTGCAATTGATAATAGATGTCTAAATACAGGTTCATGATGCTTGTTTTCTAACATGCCGACAAGCATATGAAGCTTCTTGTAATGATAAGTCTGCGGTATACTTTTGACAAGCATTGCTGCTCCTTCAGGATTATGTGCTCCATCCAGTACAATCGTTGGCTCGCCAGGCATCTTCTCTAAGCGTCCTGCCCAAAAAGTATGTCTAAATCCCTTCAGCAACAGCTCATCATCCAATACAAAAGCTGAATATTGACGCAGTACTTCTAACGCCATCATCGCTACACCTGCATTGGTACATTGATGTTCTCCTTGCATAGAGATCGTAATATCGATTTCACGAAAAAGACCTTTGTAACGGAACGTTTGCTCAGCTTCATCGCCAGATCGACGTTCTGCTGTGTATTGTTCACCTGCTAAATAAAGCGTTGATTTGCAAGCTGCTGCTTTAGCACGAAGCACTTCGATCACTTCCGGTTGATCTACACTGCTCACTACAGGTACGCCCGGCTTGATAATACCGGCTTTTTCACTAGCAATCTGCTCTAATGTATCTCCTAGAATATCAGTGTGATCATAGCCTACATTTGTAATGACCGACAATATCGGATGAACAATATTGGTTACATCCATTCGTCCACCAAGACCTGTTTCCCAGATCACCACATCAGGATAACATTCTTCAGCAAAGTACAAAATGGCAAGTGCTGTTGATACTTCAAACATCGTTGGTGATCCCAAATCTGTTGTTGCCATTTGCTCCACTAAAGGATATAGACGATTAGCTAAGCGACACAATGTCTCTTCTGGAATATCTATACCGTTATATTGAAAACGATTGGTGAATTTGGTGATATACGGCGATGTAAATGTACCGACATCATAGCCGCACTGTATCAAAACACTTGTTAAAAAAGCACACGTGCTTCCTTTACCATTCGTCCCTGCAACATGTACAAATTTAAGCTTACGATGCGGGTTACTCAATAACTCCATCAGACCTTCAATACGAGATAACCCCGGACGAATCCCAAAAGGAATCAGACTATTTATCCATTCAACAGCTTGCTCATAAGTGTGAAAAGGGGCTTGATGCCCCTCTGATGTTCCATGTTCCATCCTGTTCACCTTACCCTTTCAATTCTGCGATTCGGGCAAGAACTTTTTCACGTTTTTCCGAATAATCAGCTTGTTTAGCACGTTCTTCTTCAATCACTTTAGCAGGTGCTTTAGCTACAAAGCCTTGATTAGCTAATTTTTTATCAACACGTTCAACTTCAGAAGTTAAAGTCGCTACTTCTTTTTCCAGACGAGCGATTTCCTGACCGATATCAAGCAGACCCGCAAGTGGTAAATACAACTCTGCGCCGGTAATAATCGCTGTCATCGCTTTATCCGGTGCTGATAGATCCAATCCAGATTGATACTCAGAAGTGTTGCTGAAGCGACGAATATATCCTTCGTTGGATTGAATAATATCCAATGTTTTTTGGTCTTTGGCTTTAACCATCAACTCGATTTTTTTGCTCATCGGTACATTCACTTCTGCACGAATATTACGAACAGCACGAATCAAGTCGATCAACAAATTCATTTCTTCTTGCGCTGCTTTGTTTTCTAAAGCTGGATCAAATTCAGGCCAAGCTGCAAGTGTAATCGTATTGCCTTCATGCGGCAAATGTTGCCAAATATCTTCTGAAATAAATGGCATAAATGGATGAATCATGCGCAATGTACGATCCAACACATAAGCTAATACCGATTGCGTTGTTTTCTTCGCTACTGCATCTTCACCATATAGTGACAACTTAGCAATTTCGATATACCAATCACATAGATCATCCCAGATAAAGTTATACAATAGGCGACCTGTTTCACCAAATTCATACGAATCGATTAGACGTGTAATATCACGTGCTGTTTCGTTCATACGATGTAGTATCCAGCGATCTGCTGTGCTAAGATCACCACTCAAGTCGATATCTTCATAACGGAAGCCTTCCATATTCATCAAAACAAAACGGGAAGCATTCCAGATTTTATTTGCAAAGTTACGTGCTTGTTCTACACGCTCCAGACGGAAACGCAAATCTTGTCCTGGTGTACTACTTGTAGACAACATATAACGCATCGCATCTGTACCATATTGCTCAATCACTTCAAGTGGATCAATACCGTTACCTAGTGACTTGGACATTTTCTGTCCATCCGCAGCCCGTACCAAACCATGCATCAATACGTCTTTAAATGGAATTTGATCTGTAAATTCAAGTGCTGTAAAGATCATACGAGATACCCAGAAATAGATAATATCGTATCCAGTTACAAGTAAATCGGTAGGATAATAACGTTTCAAATCTTCTGTTTCATCCGGCCAGCCAAGTGTAGAGAACGGCCATAATGCAGAACTGAACCATGTATCCAATACATCTTCATCTTGACGCAAAGTTTTACCTGCATGTTCAGGCAAATGACTTGGATCTTCTGTTGCTACAATAATCTCGCCTGTTTCTTCACAATGCCATGCTGGAATACGATGTCCCCACCATAATTGACGGGAGATACACCAGTCACGTACATTTTCGATCCAGTTCAAATACGTTTTTTCAAAACGATCCGGTACAAAGTTAACGCCTTCGCCTTCTTTTTGCGCTTTAATCGCAACATCAGCAAGTGGTTTCATTTTTACAAACCATTGTGTAGACAAATACGGTTCAACTACTGCGCCTGTACGTTCGCTGTGTCCTACTTGGTGTACATGATCTTCGATTTTGATCAAAACACCTGCTGCTTCTAGATCTTTAACGATCTGTTTGCGACATTCACTACGATCTAATCCTTGGTATTGGGCTGCATTTTCATTCATCGTGCCTGTCTCATCCATTACTACGATCTGAGGCAGATCATGACGATGCCCCATTTCAAAGTCATTCGGATCATGAGCAGGAGTGATTTTTACAGCGCCACTACCGAATTCACGGTCAACATAATCATCAGCAATAATCGGAATTTCACGTCCGGTAATTGGTAATACTAGCATTTTACCAATCATATCTTTGTAACGTTCGTCTTTGGGATGAACGGCTACCGCTGTATCACCAAGCATTGTCTCCGGGCGAGTCGTTGCTACCACAATATGTCCGCTACCATCTTGAAGCGGGTATTGTAAATGATACAGATGTCCGTTCACTTCTTTGTATTCTACTTCAATATCTGATAAAGCTGTACGTGCTTCAGGGTCCCAGTTAATAATGTATTTACCACGATAAATGAGACCTTTGTTGTATAGCTTTACAAATACTTCACGAACCGCTTTGGATAAACCTTCATCCAATGTAAAACGTTCGCGTGAATAATCAAGAGAAAAGCCCATTTTCGCCCATTGCTCATGAATGTTAGCTGCGTATTTGTCTTTCCATTCCCACACTTTTTCTACAAACTTCTCACGTCCCAAATCATGACGAGTGATACCTTCTGCACGCAGATTTTGCTCTACTTTGGTCTGTGTTGCAATCCCTGCATGATCTGCTCCTGGAAGCCAAAGCGCATCAAACCCTTGCATCCGTTTGGTACGAGTCATAATATCTTGCAATGTAAAATCAAGTGCATGTCCAATATGAAGCATACCTGTTACGTTAGGAGGTGGAATAACGATTGTATATGGCTTCGCATCAGGACGTTGCCCTGCTTTGAAAAAATCATTTTCCATCCAATAGTCATACCATTTACGTTCTGCCGATTTAGGATCATAAGTTGTCGGCATTGAAGTTGTTGCTTGATTCTCATGCGTATCTGCCATAGTAAATACCCCCATATTCGTAGTCATTTTGCTAAAATTCTCAATAAAAAAAGCCCTTCGTCTCAAAGGACGAAAGGACTTAGCTCTCGCGGTACCACCTTTGTTTCGTCCATGCATAAAAAAGCCTATGAACGACACTCCGAGGCAGATAACGGCTGCTACCGGTTTATTCTACATTCAGTATCCATCTAATAGGTTTACTGAAATTCAAATAAACAACTCCCAGGCGACTTCGATCTACCGGATCCTATAGAACCTTTCAGCGCAACAGTTCTACTCTCTTGAGGACGATATAATCTACTATTCCCGTTCAAGGTTATTGAGATCATAAATAAATCAATATTTACTCCAAATCATACCCGTTGCTCCTATCAAAGTCAATAAAAAACCTGTCATAGAGCTGACTTAAAGGCGAGGTATGCCTGATTGATCCAATAATTCGATCATATCCTCTGGTAAAGGATCATTAACAGTCATTATTTCCTCTGTAAAAGGATGTTCAAATGTTAATTGTTCTCCATGAAGTGCCTGACGATAAAATTCTTGACTACCTCCATAAAGAACATCCCCGATAAGCGTATGACCGACATCACTCATATGCACACGAATTTGATGAGTGCGCCCTGTTTCTAGTGTTAACCGCACAAGACTCGCTCTGGCTGAACTGTATAATTTCTCAATATGAGTAATCGCTTCTTGCCCTGTCGGAGACACCCGTCGACGCTGTTTGTGATGGCGATCTTTGCCGATTGGTTGATCTATGATAGTTAATTGATCACTTACTTTGCCCTGTACAATAGCTATATATTTACGATCAATCGTTTTAGAACGCATTTGCTCATCTAATTTGGATAAAGCAAATTCATTTTTGGCATATAAAACAGGGCCTGTTGTATCTTCATCCAGACGATGCACATGACGAACAGCATACTTCTGATCTGTTTGTTGATAATGATCGGCTACTACATTGGCTAATGTAATCGTTGAATCAGATGCTTCCGAAGGATGAACATTCATACCTGATGGCTTATGCATCACCAGAACATAATCATCTTCATAGAGCACTTTCGCGCGATCATGTGGACGAGGATCAAACCCATAATCCATCGGTGGAAACAGACGAAGCCGAATATGCTCTCCGTCTATTTTCACTTCACCTTTGGAATGCAGTCGACCGATTAATTTCACCGGAACCGATACTTGTTCTAACCACTGCATCACCGCTTTGTGTCTGGCATTGCCTTCTGCCTGTAGAAGATCATTATTCGGTGTAATTTGTAACCATTCTCCATCTCTTATAGAACACTGAGCCAGAATAGAAGATGGCTTAGGATCGGATACATTCATCATGATTGCAAAGACTTCATCACTTCATAATGAGCTGCAAGCGTCTGTTCAATATCTTCATCACTATGAACACCCGATACAAACATACCTTCAAATGGAGACGGAGCTACACTGATTCCGCGATCTAACATGGCTCCAAAGTAACGCTTGAACATATCCATATCGCTAGCTTTGGCAGAATCATAATCTGTTACCGGCCCTGCTGTAAAGAATGGACATACCATCGATCCTACACGATTGACAGTCAATGGAATCCCAAACTCAGCCGCATTCTTTTCAAATCCTGCTTGCAAACGAGCAGAAATTGTCTCCAAACGCTCATAAACTGCTGGAGTTAAAAGACTAAGTGTAGTATACCCTGCCGCCATAGCCAGTGGATTACCACTCAATGTTCCTGCTTGATAAATAGGGCCTGTTGGCGCTACTTGCTCCATAATTTCACGTTTACCACCATAAGCACCTACAGGCAATCCACCACCGATGACTTTACCCAGACATGTCAAATCAGGTGTAACACCGTAACGTCCTTGTGCACAATTCAAATCAACACGGAAACCTGTCATCACTTCATCAAAAATAAGCAAACTACCATATTGAGTCGTAATATCACGTAATCCCTGTAAAAATCCCGGTTGTGGTGGAACCACTCCCATATTTCCAGCAACAGGCTCTACAATAATACAAGCAATCTCTTCTCCAAAACGTTCAAACGCTAACTTTAGAGATTCCAGATCATTGTAAGGAACTGTAATCGTATTGGTTGCTACTGATTCAGGAACACCCGGACTATCAGGTAAACCTAATGTAGCGACACCTGAACCTGCTTTGATCAGCAGACTATCGGAATGTCCATGATATGAACCTTCAAATTTCAAAATTTTATTGCGCTTTGTATATCCACGAGCAAGACGAATCACACTCATGGTCGCTTCTGTTCCTGAATTGACCATACGTACAATATCCATTGATGGAACACGTTCTACGACAAGCTTCGCCATTTTTGTTTCCAGTTCAGTAGGTGCACCAAAGCTTGTTCCTTTGATTGCTGTTTCTTGAAGAGCACGCACCACATCAGGATGCGCATGTCCCATAATGAGTGGTCCCCAAGAGCCGATATAATCGATAAATACATTACCATCAATATCATACAATCTTGAACCTTCACCACGTTCAGCATAGATTGGTGTTAAGCCTACCGTTTTGAAAGCACGAACAGGGCTGTTCACGCCTCCAGGAATATATTGTTTTGCTTCTTCAAAAGCTTCTCGTGAACGCTCATCACGACGAACAGAATGAGTAGATTCCATGAGCAAATACCTCCATCAATCAATTTATTTGAGATTAAATTATTGTTCTTCACGCAACCAACGTACAACATCTTTGGAGAAATACGTAATAATCATGTCTGCTCCTGCACGTTTGAAGCCAAGCATCATTTCAGTTACAATCCCACGTTCATTAATCCAGCCATTTTGTGCAGCAGCTTTGACCATAGCGTACTCACCGCTTACGTTATAAGCCACCAATGGTAGATCAAAGTTCTCACGTACAGCACGCAATACATCCATATAAGCAAGAGAAGGTTTGACCATCAACATGTCTGCTCCTTCGGCTACATCACTTTCAGCTTCCCGTAATGCTTCACGTACGTTAGCAGGATCCATTTGATAAGACTTACGATCACCAAATTGAGGTGCAGATTGAGCAGCCTCACGGAATGGGCCATAAAATGCTGAAGCATATTTAACAGCATACGACATAATCGGAATATCTTTGTATCCTGCTGCATCTAAGCCTTCACGAATCGCATATACAAATCCATCCATCATATTAGAAGGAGCAATAATATCTGCTCCTGCTTCTGCTTGAGAGACTGCTGTTTTGACTAACAATGTTAACGATTCATCGTTATCGACTTCTGCTTCAATATGACCATCACATTCATGTGCATGCACAACACCGCAATGTCCATGATCGGTAAATTCACATAGACACGTATCTGCAACCACTAGTAGATTCGGATAATTAGCTTTAATCCAGCGAGTCGCTTGTTGTACCAGACCATCTTGAGCATAAGCACCTGTACCTACACTATCTTTCACTTCAGGAACGGCAAATAATAAGACTGCTGGAATGCCCAATTCAGCAATTTCTTGAATTTCTGCTTGCATAGTATCTAATGAGAAATTGTATACGCCAGGCATCGACGAAATTTCTTCTTTTACATTTGTGCCGTATGTTACAAATACCGGTTGAATAAAATCGCTTTTGTGCAAAATCGTTTCTCTTACCATGCTACGAATAGCAGGCGTTTTGCGAAGACGACGGTGACGTGAAAAAGGTTGACTCATAATCATATTCCTCCTTGAATGTATACATCATAAATAACAACATATTCTTACTACCCTAGATAAATAAAACCGACCAGCACTTGCAAGGTCGGCATATCTGATGTCGATCATCAATTTATAGCTTAAACATCTATCAATACATCAGCATTCCAACGACAAAGCACATCTAGTAATCCTTCAATCGTTGCTTGTTCAGCCAATAATCCTACTTTGAGGCCTGCTTGCTCTGCTGTTAAAGCAGTCTGCGGTCCAATACAAGCAATCATCGAATGTTGCAATGCTTGTACAGGATCTTCAATGCCCATCTTTTTCAAAGCTGCTAAAAGATTAGTTACTGTCGAAGAACTGGTAAATGTAACAGCATGAATCGCTTCTTCCTCTAATAACTTACGTAACTCAATATCATCTTCTCCGACCATAACTGTCTCATACGTATCGATCTCGGTCACTTCTATATTCATCGTTCGAAGTGTATCCGGTAACCATGAGCGTGCTAGATCACCACGGGGTAGTAAAACATGCTGTCCGGCTTGTAGTTGACCTTCTAAGCTGTCTAACAAGCCTTCTGCTTGGAATTTCTCAGGCAAGGGCATAGCAGCAATCCCATGCAATCTTAGAGCTTCTAATGTAGCAGGACCGACAGCTACTATTTTGGCACGATACAATGCTCGAATATCTTGAGCATGTAGCTTCAAATGTTCAAAGAAGTACTCTACTCCATTAACACTGGTGAAGAATACCCAATCATATTTAGGCAAATTTGATAAAGCATTGGCGATATTTTGAGTGCTTTCTTCATCTACAGACAGCCTTGTCTCAATTACTGGATACTCATACGGTTCTCCGCCTAGCTCATCAATACGATTAACCAATTCACTCGCCTGACTACGTGCACGAGTTACCAAAATACGCTTACCGAATAGAGGCAAATCTTCTACCCATTTCAAATGCTCACGTTGATTCACCACTTCACCGACTACAATGACAGCAGGCGGTCTGAAGTTAGCAGCTTCTACTTTAGCAGCGATATCTTCAAGTGTACCGACCAGTGTCTCTTGTTCAGCTCGTGTTCCCCAACGAATCAAAGCAACAGGTGTAGATGTCGGTCGTCCATGCTTTATCAATTGCTCACTAATATAACCAATCTTAGCAACACCCATCATAAAGACAAGTGTTCCTGTAGCGTTAGTCACTTTATCCCAGTGAATACTTTGATCCAATTTATCAGGGCTCTCATGCCCTGTAATAATAGATAAAGATGAAGCAAAGTCACGATGAGTAACCGGAATACCTGCATATGCAGGCACAGCAATCGAAGAACTAATCCCCGGTACAATTTCATAAGGAATCTGATGTTGGCGTAGCAATTCAGCTTCTTCCGCTACTCTACCAAAAATCGTCGGATCGCCACCTTTTAGACGGACAACCGTTTTCCCTTGTAAAGCCAGATCAACCAGCAACTGATTAATCTCTTCTTGCTTCATCGTATGACGATCAGGCAATTTGCCTACATAAATTTTTTCTGCTCCTGGCTTGACTTGCTTGAGCAACCGTGGACTTGCTAGACGATCATAGACTACCGCATCTGCAAGCCCTATGCATTCCCAGCCCCGAAGCGTAATTAACTTTAACGCTCCAGGACCTGCCCCCACCAAATACACTTTACCGGTCATACACTCATCCCCTTACTTCTGCCAGTATCCGATCTGCTCCCTGACTTTTCAGTTGTGCCGCTACAGCAATACCAAGTGCTACAGGATCTGTACCCTGCATCGTTTCTTTCAGCATAATACTGCCATCCGGTGTAGCAACCATTCCTGTTAATTGTATAATACTTTGCTCTTCCGGCACATCCGAACTTTGAAGACGAACTGCATATGCACCGATAGGCACCTGACAACCACCATTTAACTCAGCCAAAAATGTACGTTCTGCTGTAACTGTGACTGCGGTTAGATCGTCATTATACAAAGACAACAATTGCAACATTTCGATATCATCTGCGCGACATTCGATTCCAAGTGCTCCTTGTCCTACAGCAGGCAGACAGATGTCTGTCGGTAAAAAGGAAGTGATTCGATCCGACCAACCCATACGCTCTAATCCTGCCGCCGCTAGCATAATCGCATCAAAGCCTTCGGTTTCAAGCTTACGCAAACGAGAATCAATATTGCCTCGAATCGATTCAATTTGTAGATCAGGACGATATAATTTAAGCTGACTTGCACGTCTAAGACTACTTGTACCAAGCTTAGCCCCTTGCGGAAGCTCTTCTAACGAACAACCTGTACGTGTAATCAAGCAATCTCTAGGATCGACTCTTGGTGGTATTGCACCATTGATAAGACCTTCTTGTAATTCAGACGGCATATCTTTCATACTATGCACAGCCATATCAATCTCACCATCAAGTAGTGCTTGCTCAATTTCTTTAACAAATAGACCTTTTCCCCCGACTTTGGACAAAGTAACATCTAGAATCCGGTCGCCTTTGGTAATAATCTTTTTAATTTCAAAATGTACTTCTAGACCTTGCTCTTCACTAATCGCGGTTAACGCATCAATCACATGACCTGTTTGTGTTAACGCTAGAGCACTTTGTCTACTTCCTACTACGATCGTACGCATATATTCATCTCCTGATCCCATTGTATTCAATAGTCTAATTGCTCTATTGATTGGTTGATCCAGTGTTGTATTTGTTGCTCACTCCAGGGTTCAAATACACCCTGCCGAATATCTTCTAAAATAGAAAGCGACATCGCTTGATGTAGCAATGATTTGCGTAATGATTCATCGCTGACTTGTGTAGCAATCTTTTCCCGTAAATGATACAAAAAATCAATATACATCTCATATTCATTTCCAAAATGTTGATTGATTTCTTTCGCAATCTGACGACCTGCTAAAGGTCCAGCTCCAGAAGTCGCTACAGCTATCGTTAACCGTCCACGACGAATCACATTTGGATTAATAAAAGTACTCTGTTCACGCTGATGAGCAACATTTACCGGAATGCGGTAAGAACGTGCTTCATTAGCAACTTGATTATTAACTTCAGGTACTGATGTAGCCGCATGTACCAAAAAATAAGGTCTGTAACCAAATTCACTAAGTTTCTCATCGGAAAGAACACGATTAGCGATATCACCACTCTGATATTCGCGATCATGCCAGCGTATCTGCTGTTGATCTACTAATTGTTGCAATTTCGGTGTTACAGTAGGGCTGATTATCGTGAGTACGGCTCCTGCTTGTAGCAAAGAGATACTTTTACGTTCAGCCACTTTACCGCCACCTACAATCAGACAATCTTGATCTCTACAATCCAGCATAATAGGCAGATAATGAATAGAATCACTCATACACCCACCCATTGATGAAAAGCAGACCATGAATTAGAAACAAAATTTAAAATAAACAAAATATATCCTAAGATTGCCCATAGTGCCATCGTGTTGGCTGAATAGTTACGCATTTTTTTGGTAGCAAAAAAAGCGACATACACACATAACGCTAACAACGTAAACACCACTTTGGAATCCAGCAAAAGAATATATCTTCCTTCTGCAACAATCGACATCAAAGCGACAATCAACGAAACGATCAATACCGGTGTACCGATTAACATCGCTGTGTAAGTGTACTTCTCCATACTTTCTAAGCTAGGTAAACGGCGTACTGTATTATCCCATTTTTTTTGTTTTAATTTGCGATGTAAAAAGAGATACATCGAAGCAAACACAGCAGCTACCGTATAAGCAGCAAAACTAATATTAGCAAATATTACATGTAAAATTAATAATCCATGAACGGTATCCCAACCTGTAGGGAGTACACCTTCACCCGGTGAATGAAGTCGATTTTGCACCATAGCACAAAAGCCGATTACATTTAACAGCAATACGGCATAATCAGTCTTCAATACCTTTTCAATAAAAAAGGAAATTAATATTAAAATAAAAGTCAGTACAAAGAAAAAATCATACGTTGAAAATAACGGTAATGTTTTTTCCTCTATCGTTCGAATCGTAATACTGACGATCTGAATAACAAATACCAAAATAAGAAACCCTGTGCCTAACCGCTTCGCCCTCGGATTGCGACGAATGCAATCCGAGAAATAAAACAGAAGGCTCAGGGCGTATAAATAAATAATAATATCGTATAACAGGTTAAAAAGCGTCAAAGCGAATCACCTGCCTATAGGGTTGCGGGAGCAAAAGACCCAAAACTACCTTCTAATCCCAATTTATTAGCTTGCACAGGCGACTGTGCTTCAGAAACTTCGCTTTGATTGACTTGATCTGCTGAATGTTCAAGCTGATCTTCTAAAGCAAATATTCGAGTGAACAAATCAAGTGCTTCAGCCCCATCTTTCTCGGCAGCCATTTCTTTAATCCGATGAATCGGTTCATGATTCATTTGATTTACGATACTTTTGGTTAGACGACTGATCACTTTACGTTGTCGTTCATCTAACTCTGGTAATTTATTAAATAAACTTTCCAGTGTCTCTGCATGAATATCTGCTCCACGTTCTTGTAGAGCACGAATTGCTGGACGTACACCTAATGTTTTGAGCCATTGATTGAACGATTCTACTTCTTGGCGGATCATACGCTCAATCTTAATCGATTCTGCTCGGCGCATTTCCATATTGCTTTCTACAATACCTTCTAGATCATCGATATCATATAAAAACACATTGCTAATATCGCCAATTGCTGGATCGATATCACGTGGAACCGCTATATCAATCATAAACAAAGGACGAGACTTACGCAATTTCATACTTTGAGCAAGTGTATCTGCATTTAGTACATATCCTTGTGCTCCTGTAGAACTGATCAGAATATCTACTTGATGTAAACGATCCATCGCTTGTTCAATAGTACACGGTGTACCGTTGAACTTATGCGCCAATTCTTGAGCACGTCCAAGTGTACGATTCGCTACAATCACTTCAGCCGCACCGTTCGCATATAGATGCTTCACAGTAAGCTCGCTCATTTTACCAGCACCTAGAATCATAATCACTTTATTATGAAAAGCACCGAAAATGCGCTTGCCTAACTCTACAGCTGCATAACTGATCGAAACTGCACTTTCACCGATCATTGTTTCTGAATGTGCCCGTTTGCCCAGTGTCACAGCTTGCTTAAACAACATATTAAACCATGTACCTGTTGCTTTATTTTCTTGCGCCCATTGGAATGAACGCTTTACTTGACCCAGAATCTGAGTCTCACCCAGCACCATCGAATCCAATCCACAAGCTACACGAAAAAGATGACTAATCGCTTGTTCATCTTCATATATATATAAATGCTGTGTAAATTCCTGACGGGGAATACCGAACCACTGCTCCATAAAGGTACGAATAAAATGTCCACACATATGCAGACGATCTAATACCACGTAAATCTCCGTACGGTTGCAAGTCGCTACAATAGTCCCTTCCAACACACTCTTAGTTTCTCTGAGCTGCCGGAGCGCCTGCGGTAAATCTTCGTCCGCAATAGCAAACCGTTCTCTCACTTCAACGGGTGCTGTGCGGTAATTCAATCCGACAACAACGATGTGCATTGCAAGTTCACCTGCCTAATCTAAAAGTCATATCTCTATACGTTCATTAACAATACGTTAATTATATCACAGCTAAATTACGAATTTCGTCGTTTTTATGAAATGTTTATGAAATCATCATCGGAATATAGACACAATTTCTTTATCCCTACCATAATCAAATGATTTCATATCTTCAAATGATGGACTTAAAAAGAAATAGCCATAGGTAACCCCCATGGCTATTGTTTAGATCTTATTTCATTTTAATCTTTTGCTTCTACAAAGCAAAGTTTATATTATTGATTGATAAGTTCAACCGATTTGATTTCAGGTGTTTCCACTTGAAGTTCTCCCAAACCGCGAACTAATTTTTTGGCATACGTTTTTTCAGGTTTCAGAACGGATACCAGGTAGTCAATAGCTAACTGTGGATCTACGGTCTCTCCGCAGGTATAGCAGTCAATAGCCGCGAATCCTCTCTCAGGATATGTGTGAATCGAGAGGTGACTCTCCGACAACAAAACAAGTACTGTAGCACCTTGTGGTTCGAATTGTTTGGCTTGAACAGACATTACTGTTGCTCCGCATGCTTCAGCTGCATCAACCATATGAGCTTGCAAAACCTCAGCATTATTCAGCATATCAAAATCTACACCCCAAGTATCGACAGCAACGTGTCTTCCGAAAGTTGAGTATTCCATCTTCCGGTTCCCCCTTCCTAGGAATAAAATGTTTGAAAAATTTCATCCGCTAGGACCTACGTCATTCACTTCCCGAGGGTCTTATCTCTCGCAACATTACTATGTCCTGAGTGAATCCTGGTTCCTAATATTATTTTCAACGAGATTAAAAATAACATCTATCGACATGAAATGCAAGCCTTTTTGCAATATTTATTAAATATTTAAAGATTGTTTATTTTATCTGATTTAGTATGCATTTTTATGTATAAATATAATATTTTTATAATAAAAAAGCCTGCTTTCCTCAAAAGGAAAACAGACACTATGATTCGTAGTTAAGCTTCCATACCGAACAATCTTTGGGATTGAATACGTAGCTCTTGATCAATCTGCTCATACGGACCTTGTGAAGCTAAACGTTGGTCCAACAGACGATCTACAATACTTCGCACCAATTCAATATCAGTCTCAACAGATACAGATTGCCACTGGCTTTTCATATCTATTGCTGTATGTTTGTGTTGGTAGATCATTTTCTCTTGTTCGCCTATACATTCCACAATCTGACGAACAGAGCCTTGTTGATAATGGTATCTCATGATAAATCCATCATAGATTCGATTGACTACTCCGTTGCCTTTGAAAGCAACAAATAGTTTGCGAATGATGTTGGTTAACTGCGGATTTACCAAGCGGAAAGATAACTCACAGACATAGCTTCCTTCTCTGAGGTCAAAAGGTAAATGCACTTCTTCTCCGTTTTTCACTCCGAGAACAATTTCCTGATTTCCGTTATCAAGTATTTTTACCCGATGGTGGATCTGAGGATCTTCGGCATAATGGACAAACTGGGACATTTGAGCTTTCGACAACTGTAAACTGGCTTTAATATATTCTGTGGCTAACCGCTGAGCCATAAAAATCTCCTCAATTCTTTTAACATTCCAATATATTCATTATACATCATCTGCGAAACGCCTTGCTTGTGATCAAGATGAACTATTTTCACCATATTCCAGAAAAAAACGGAACAATCCCCGTAAAGTTCTAAAGAACGGCCTGAATACTCACTTTTCTATACAAACTTCTTCGTTTTGCTGACCTGTTCGTGACTTTATTGATTGCTTTGAGGGGGTTTGGACTCTTCCATTTCTAACGAATGATCTTCGTTCTCTGTCTCCACTTGCGCTACTTCTTCATCATCTTCTGACTCAGGAAGTGCAAAAGCATAACGTTCGATGACGGACCATAGTTCATCTTTACCCAATCCTGTTTCAGATGAAAACAGTACAAAATCATCTTCCGGTACAAAGCTCAAACCATGTTTAACGATTTTGATATGCTTGTCCCATTTACTACGTGGAATCTTATCGGCTTTGGTAGCAACGATACAGACATCCCGTTCATAGTATTTAAGCCACTCATACATAATTACATCGTCTTTGGAAGGTGGATGGCGAAGATCGATCACCAGTACAACCATACGTAACGTTTCGCGTTCGAGTAAATATTTTTCAATCATTTTACCCCATGCTTCACGCTGACTTTTGGAAACTTTGGCATAACCATATCCAGGAAAATCGACGAAATACATCGATTCATTGATCATATAGTAGTTTAGATGTTGTGTTTTACCCGGTGTTGCACTGGTACGTGCCAGGTTTTTACGGCTAATCAAACGGTTAGTCATAGAAGATTTACCTACATTAGATCGTCCTGCTAGAGCAATCTCTGGCAACCCATCTTCCGGGTATTGGTTCGGACGCACCGCGCTAATAATAAATTCCGCGCTATTTACTTTCATAATTACAAGTTCCCCTTTAGTTAGAAGTTGAAAGTGAATCGCTGACCTATTAGCTTCAATCGCTCCATAAATAGATTATTTTGTCGATCGCTGTTAAGGTCGAATATCTTGAAATACTGCTGGTCGCAATAGATATTCGACCTTAAAGGCAAGCGCTTCGCTTCTATCAAATAATTCTATTTATTTCGCTACGTGCTAAAAAAGGTATGCTATCCCTTACAACGGATTAGTAATAGTATAGCACATCAAATAAACGGAATCGCTCTATTTTACTGCTTATAGAACGATTCCGTTGGTTGGTTGTTATTTAGTTGAGTGGTTTAGATTAAAGGTTGGATCGTTTCAGGTGTTTCTTTGGGAGCGATAAGAGCTTCTTCTAGCACCTGATCCATATGAGATACAGGCACAAAGGTAAGATCGTTTCTTACGCTTTCTGGAATGTCACGTAAGTCGCGTTCGTTATCCATTGGAAGTAGGATTTTTTTGTAGCCTGCACGGTGAGCAGCTAAAGTTTTTTCTTTGAGACCACCGATAGGGAGTACACGTCCACGCAGTGTGATTTCACCTGTCATGGCGACTTCTTTAGATACAGGGCGACCGGTTAGAGCCGAGATTAGTGCAGTTGCAATCGTAATACCGGCAGAAGGACCGTCTTTAGGGATAGCGCCTTCTGGAATATGAATATGGATATCATTTTTCTCATGGAAATCGTCTGCAATATGCAGGTCTTTGGCTTTGGAACGTGTGTAACTGAATGCAGCTTGTGCTGATTCTTTCATCACATCGCCTAATTTACCTGTTAGCATTAATTTACCACTACCCGGTACAACGGTGACTTCAATCGTTAGCGTTTCTCCGCCTACTTCTGTCCAAGCAAGTCCAGTGACACTACCGACTTGATCTTCTTTTTCAATCAGACCATAACGGAATTTAGGTACACCTAGATAATCTTTGATTTGATCCGGTTCAATAGATACTTTTTCTAAATTATCAGAGACGATTGCTTTGGCTGCTTTACGACAAAGTGCAGCTACTTGCTGTTCTAAATTACGCACACCCGATTCACGTGTATACTCACGAATCATACGTAGCAGTGCATCTTCGCCAATTTCTAATTGCTCAGGAGTTAGACCATGTTCTTCGGTCTGCTTAGGCAATAGATACTGCTTAGCGATCTGCATTTTCTCAAGTTCAGTATATCCAGGAATAGAAAGCATCTCCATCCGATCTAATAACGGACGAGGAATACTTTGCACACTATTTGCTGTTGTCACAAACATAACGTTCGATAAATCAAACGGCACTTCAACAAAATGGTCACTAAACGTATTGTTTTGCTCGGGATCAAGCACTTCCAACAATGCCGCTGAAGGATCTCCACGGAAATCAGAAGCCATTTTGTCGATCTCATCCATTAGGAATACAGGATTGGTCGAACCTGCTGTTTTCATCCCTTGAATAATACGTCCAGGCATTGCTCCTACATACGTACGACGATGACCACGAATCTCAGCTTCGTCACGCACACCACCAAGTGAGATACGAACAAATTCGCGTCCTAAAGACTTGGCAATCGAACGTGCTAATGACGTTTTACCAACACCCGGAGGCCCTACAAGACAAAGAATAGGTCCTTTTAGCTTTTTCACTAATTTCTGTACTGCTAAATATTCAAGCACCCGTTCTTTGGGCTTATCAAGTCCATAATGATCTTCGTTCAAAATCGCTTCTGCATGATGAAGATCCAGATCATCATCTGTCGATTTCGACCACGGTAAGCTGATCAACCAGTCAACATAGTTACGAATAACACTACCTTCAGCAGAACTGGCAGGCATTTTCTCCAAACGATCAATTTCTTTTTCGATCTTTTCTTGTACTTTTTCAGGTACCGAAATTTCGGATAATTGTTGACGTAACTCTTCGACTTCGCCAGCTCGACCTTCTTTTTCACCTAGTTCTTTTTGGATCGCTTTCATTTGTTCACGCAAATAATATTCACGTTGCGTTTTTTCCATTTGCTTTTTGACACGTTGATTGATTTTGCGTTCCAATTCTAATACTTCACGTTCATTATTCAAAATATCTAACAAACGTTCCAGACGCGCACGAACATCAACCGTTTCCAAAATATCTTGTTTGTCTTTGATTTTGATCAACAAATGACTGGTAATCACATCTGCCAACCGACCAGGTTCTTCAATATCAGATACCGCTGCTAATGTCTCTGGCGTTACCTTTTTGGACAAATTAATATAATGTTCAAACTGAGTCAATACGGTCCGCATCAATGCACTGACTTCCGGATCATTGGTTTCTTCTTCCGGTAGTTCTTTTGCTTGCACTTCATAGTATTCTTCATTATCAATATATTGAATAATCTCTGCACGTTCCAAACCTTCCACCAGTACACGAATCGTTCCATTAGGCAGCTTCAACATTTGTCTGACTTTAGCTACCGTTCCGATTCTAAAAATCTCATCCTGGCTCGGCTCTTCGATGCTGACTTCCGATTGCGAACAAAGAAGAATTAAATTATCGTCAACCATCGCTTTTTCTAATGCCTTTACAGATTTATCTCGTCCTACATCCAGATGTAATACCATACTTGGATAGACAAGTAGTCCTCTCAAAGGCAGTAAAGGAAAACGACGCCCCTTATTTTTATTTGGTCCCATCGCTTTCATCCTCCTATGCTTGTGCGTATCATACTGCCTATATCATTCCTAGTTTACCAAATATCACATTGAAAAACCAATGATCCTCCAACCGATCTGATTTTGCAGAAATTCATGTAAAAAAAGATACTGATTGAGGCAACTTCCTCCACCAGTATCTTTACGTATGCTTTATTACATTAGTCTATACATTTACTTCGTTGCAGGTGCATGACGCTCTTCACGACCCGGAATTTTTCCTGTCGCTTCAAACGCTACAACAATTGCATCGATTTCTTTTTTCAATTCTACGACCATATCTGCTTCTGGTACTTTACGGATCATTTTACCATAGCGGAAAAGAAGTCCTTCTCCACGAGCACCAGCGATACCGATATCGGCTTCTTTCGCTTCACCTGGTCCATTTACCGCACAACCCAGTACAGATACTTTGATCGGCACTTTCAATTTGGAAATATACTCTTCAACTTCATTAGCTATCGAAAACAGATCAATATCCAAACGTCCGCAAGTCGGACAAGATACCAATGTTGCTGCATTCGTAATCAAGCCGAATGTTTTGAGTAGTTCACGAGCTACTTTTACTTCTTCTACAGGATCGGCACTCAATGAGATACGAACAGTAGAACCGATACCTAGTGCTAAAAGTGCACCAATACCCGCAGAACTTTTGATCGTTCCTGCATTCAATGTTCCTGCTTCTGTAATTCCTAAATGAAGCGGATAAGGAATCACTTTCGCTGCTTGACTATAAGCTTCGATCGCCATAGGCACATCAGATGCTTTAAGTGAAACGATAATATCATGGAAATCCAATTCTTCCAAAATACCGATATGGAATAATGCACTTTCTACCATTGCTTCTGGTGTTGGGTAACCATATTTCTCAAGCAAATGATTTTCCAGTGAACCGGCATTAACGCCGATACGAATTGGAATATTTTTTTCTTTACATGCACGTACAACAGCTTCAACTTTATCACGTCTACCGATATTACCCGGATTAATACGTACTTTGTCGATTCCATTTTCAATCGCAAGTAAAGCTAATTTATGATTGAAATGAATATCCGCTACAAGAGGGATATGAATGCGTTTTTTGATCTCTTTGATTGCTGCTGCTGCTTCTTCGTTGTTGACTGTTACACGAACCAACTGACAACCTGCTTCTTCCAGACGTAGTATTTCAGCTACAGTCGCTTCTACATCTGCTGTTTTGGTGGTACACATACTTTGAATCAGAACTTCATTACTGCCGCCAATTGTCAAATCTCCGACTTTGACCGGTCTTGTGTTTTCTCTCAAAAACATTTTTTTTGCTCCCTTACATGTGGGCTTAATCGCAAACCAGCCTTCATCCTGCAAAGGAAAAAGGCCGGCGCGTTATCTATGAACATCATAGAAGAAACGCATACTCAACCATTGATCGTTAAGTTATTATGCACTTTCTTCTTGCTTTTTATCTTTGCCTGTCTGTAACTCAGGAACCACTTTATCCTCAACAACTTGCTGAGTAATCACACATTTGGTTACATCATCACGAGACGGTACTTCATACATCACATCAAGCATAATGCTTTCGATGATGGCACGAAGTCCACGAGCACCAGTGTTACGTTTGATCGCTTCACGGGAGATCGCTTCAAGTGCACCTTGTTCAAATACTAATTCTACATTGTCCATTTCCAACATTTTGGAATATTGTTTTACCAATGCATTTTTAGGTTCAGACAAAATGCGTACCAATGTTTCTTCATCTAGTGGTTCTAGAGCAGAAATAACTGGTAGACGTCCTACAAATTCAGGAATCAAACCGAATTTAAGCAAATCTTCTGGCAATACCATACTTAGGTATTCGCCTGCTTTCAATTCTTTTTGACCTTCATTGTTAGAGTTAAAACCGATTACTTTTTTACCGATCCGGCGTTTGATATATTGCTCAAGACCGTCAAAAGCACCACCTACGATAAATAAGATGTTAGTGGTATCGATTTGAATAAATTCTTGATGAGGATGCTTACGTCCGCCTTGTGGTGGAACAGAAGCAACCGTACCTTCAAGGATTTTCAGCAATGCTTGCTGAACACCTTCACCGGATACATCACGAGTGATTGAAGGATTTTCAGATTTACGAGCTACTTTATCAATTTCATCGATATAAATAATACCGCGTTCTGCTTTTTCTACATCATAATCAGCAGCTTGGATCAGTTTCAGCAAGATATTTTCAACATCTTCCCCTACATAACCAGCTTCTGTTAAAGAAGTTGCATCTGCAATCGCGAATGGTACGTTCAAAATACGAGCCATTGTTTGCGCAAGTAACGTTTTACCAGAACCTGTTGGTCCTACAAGCATAATGTTACTTTTTTGCAATTCTACATCTTCAATTTTACTTTGTGAATTTACACGTTTGTAGTGATTATATACAGCTACAGACAATGATTTTTTTGCTTGATCTTGTCCGATAACGTATTGATCCAAAATCGCACGGATTTCTTGTGGTTTTGGGATATCTTTAAGATCTAACTCTTCTTCATGTCCCAATTCCTCTTCTACGATCTCTGTGCAAAGTTCGATACATTCGTCACATATATAAACACCAGGACCTGCTACAAGCTTACGGACCTGATCTTGAGATTTTCCGCAAAAAGAACATTTAAGCTGTCCTTTTTCATCATTAAATTTAAACATGTAAGCACCCCTCTTTAGCTTGTGATCGGACGAGTGAGAATTTGATCTATAATTCCGTAAGCTTTCGCTTCCTCAGCTTCTAAGAAATAATCGCGATCGGTATCTTTTTCAATCTTGTCTAAAGATTGCCCCGTACGTTCTACATAAATTTGGTTCAATTTTTGACGTGTTTTGATAATCCATTCAGCATGGATTTTCATATCTGATGCTTGTCCGCTAATACCACCAAGCGGTTGATGAATCATCACTTCACTGTTCGGCAATGCATAACGTTTACCTGGTGCACCTGCTGTTAACAACAGTGAACCCATACTTGCAGCCATACCGATACAGATCGTGGATACATCTGGCTTAATGAATTGCATTGTATCGTATATACCCATCCCTGCTGTGACAGAACCACCAGGAGAGTTGATGTATAGATGAATGTCTTTCTCTGGATCTTCCGCAGCTAAAAACAATAGTTGTGCAATAATGAGATTGGCTACATCATCATCAATCGCCGTGCTCAGAAACACGATACGGTCTTTGAGCAATCTTGAATAAATATCGTAAGATCGTTCACCTCTACTGGTTTGTTCGACAACCATAGGTACTAGACTCATAAGACCAACCTCTTTTCTTTGTCATAAAATATAGGGCATATAAAAATGCATAGAAATAATGACACAGAACCATTTTAACATGTACAAGGTCTCATGTCATTTTTTCAGTGCTAATCATTTTATCTATAAATAGGTAAAAATAAGGCACGCAAATGTATACGTGCCTTATCTGAAAAGGTTGCAAATATTTGCAACGTTCATATAAAGTTAAAAATTACTCAGCTTTCTCAGCAGCTACAGGCTCAACTTCTTTGCTGTTGTCTACCAAGATTTCGATTGTTTTGCGCAATTTGATTTCGTCAGAAAGACTTGCAAGAGAACCATTCGCAGCAAGAATGTTACGAACTTCTTCAGCATCACGTTGGAATTGTCCAGCCATTTTTTCCAATTCCGCAGTTACTTCTTCTTCAGAAACTTCGATATTTTCTTCTTTAGCGATTTGTTCCAACACTAGGTTGTTACGAACGCGTTTGGAAGCTTCTTCTTTCATTTGCTCTTTAAGATCATCTGTTGTTTGACCAGAGAATCCTGTGTACATTTCAAGGTTCATACCTTGTTGACGAAGACGGTTGTCAAAATCACGAACCATGTTTTCTGTTTCGGAGCTGATCATCGCTTCTGGAATTTCTACTTCAGCATTTTCAGCTGCTTTTTCTACTGCTGCTGATTCTTTTGCTGCTTTTACTTCGTTTTCTTTACGAGTAGCGATTTGAGATTTCAAATCTGCTTTGAACTCATCAAGTGTATCAAATTCACTTACGTCTTTAGCAAACTCATCGTCCAATTCAGGAAGATTTTTGCGTTTGATTTCGTGAACTTTTACTTTGAATACTGCATCTTTACCAGCAAGTTCTACCGCATGGTAGCTGTCTGGGAAAGTTACACTTACGTCTTTGAAGTCACCAGTAGCCATACCAACTACTTGCTCTTCAAATCCTGGAATAAAGGAGTTAGAACCCAATTCAAGAGAATAACGCTCTGCTTGTCCACCTTCGAATTGAACGCCATCTACAGAACCGTCGAAGTCGATAACAACAACGTCTCCATTTTCAGCAGCGCCTTCTTCAAGTACAGACAATTCAGCATGACGTTGTTGCAAACGTGTCAATTCTTCGTTCACGTCTTCTTCGCTAACTTCAGCTTTAGCAACTGGTACTTCTAGTCCTTTGTATTCGCCCAATTTAACTTCAGGTTTTACAGTAACTTTAGCTTTAAATTTGAAAGTTTCGCCTTTTGCGAATTGCTCGATTTCGATTTCAGGACGATCCACAGGGAAAATATCTGCTTCGTCAACAGCTTCAGAGTAAGCTTCTGGAAGCAAGATATCGATTGCATCGTTATAAAGACTTTCTACGCCAAAGCGTGCTTCAAAAATAGACCGAGGCACTTTACCTTTGCGGAAACCAGGGATGCTGGTTTTTTTAACTACTGTAGTGAATGCTTTATCAAGTGCCGCGCTTACACGCTCTGCACCTACTTCTACCTCAAGAACCCCAAGGTTCTTTTCTGTTTTTTCCCATTTTGCTGTCATTTCAAGTATTCCCCTCCAAAAAATATTTCACATTGTATAAATGTTAATTTCACGTACAGAATAACCATTATAGTATATACAACTATCGATGGTTTTTCAAGCTTGATTCCTTTGATGGTCTGGACTCTCTGTTCTTAGATCAAGAACGTGGCAATTGTCCTGACACAAATTGGTGCATAGCGCGATAAGCTTGCTCATAGCGGAAGCGAATATTATCTGTTACCCCGTATAGTAAACGGATACTTTCTTCTTCCTTGCTACCTTCTAATGTCTCAGAAACGGTCTGATGAAGAGCCGCTGCCCAAATATCAAGTTCAGCATCGTCGCCTCTTGCGATCAACTGATAATTAGATGTACCGTATATGCCCATCATAAACTGTGACCATAATTCTTGAGCAAAGTAAAATAAGTTCGGTGCATCACTTTCCGTCTTATCAGCGACACGTTCCAAAATCTGAATAACCGGTAAAGGAAACTCAGCAGGTTCTAACGGAACATTTTCCACTTCGACTTCAATCCATTCATGATCACGTTCAAAGCTTACATTACCCAAATGCCCACGTCTACGCAACGTTTGCAAAATACGGAATTGAATCAAAGGATGTTGCTTACCTGTCTGCAACCATTCAATCAACTCGTCATCAATCTTTGGCTGATCCAAATAAGATAGCTGTTCAAGCGCTAACAACGTGCGCTCGGTGACAGGCTGTTGCATGGCTGTCTCCAGTAGTTGGGATTCATACGAATGATCTGCTGATTGTTTCCCTTTGATACGATCTCGCATCATCGTATCACTATCTGGATGGTTCTCTTCCTCTTCTTGTTGATCCAAAGAACTATTTTGGATCGCTGCTTCTGGAAAGCTCATCCGTAACCAACCTAATAGCGATTCCCACTCTTCGATTTGCTGGTCGCTTTGTCCCTGACAATGCAGTAAAAAATCAAGCAAAGCCATCGCTTCGCCATAACGTTCGGTTTCTAACATATTTGTTAATTCGATCTGATAAAAATCTAACGTTTTGGGAAACAAAATAACATTTCCAGATGATTCTGTATGTGAATTCGTTGAGTCCGTTATAATAGCACCTCCTACATTTCAATGCTAACTGTATATTTAATATTACGAAAATATCAATATAAGCGTTACGATTTTATGATTATAACATAGCTTGTCCCTGCTTCAAAAAGTATGTAATCGTTCTTCCCTCGTTGCATTACGTTATTTTACAATCTAAAAAAAGTGTTGTCTTACCTATTTATGTTATGCTATAATATTTTTGTTGCGCTTCAAACGCATATTTTATTTGTCTCAGTAGCTCAGCTGGATAGAGCAACGCCCTTCTAAGGCGTCGGTCGGGGGTTCGAATCCCTCCTGGGACGTACCAAAAAGAAGTATTCTATTTCATTATAGAATACTTCTTTTTTTTGTTTTTATCGTAGTACTGTTCTTTTTTATTATATCCTTCATACATATATGATTAGGATAAAATGCGTTTCTCTCCTTCTAGCGCTTGAATAGGTTTGATATTTTGGGTGAATTCTAATGTCCCCATATAGGTGCCTGCTTCATCACGAATAGCAAAATAACGGATATAAATAAATTGATCTTTTAAAGGAATCCAGAAATCTTCGATATCTTTAATCCCTGCTTTAAAATCTCGTAAAAGTTCTTCAACTACATGTACACTTTGTGGAGGATGACAATTTTGTACCGTGCGGCCGATCACTGCTTTGGTTCGTGCAAAGATCCGTTCTTTGCCATGAGAGAAATAACGAACTACATCATTTTCGTCTATAAATGTAAGATCTACAGGTAAATGATTCATCATCAGTTCAAGCTGTTGTACCGAAAGTATACCTGTTGGTAAATGAATATAACCTGAATGTTCTTCTGTAGAAGCTAGAGGTACTGGCTGGCGATCAGGATTCCATTGCGAATCCGATTCTATTAAGCAAAATCCAATCTGATCACTTTCACGAGCGATTGATACCCACTCATCTTCTGTTAATTTGTCCAATGCCATCGGCAATAAAATATGTTCTTCTTTAAAAATCATTTCGCTAACTTCGCGGCTGACTTGCTCTATACAAGCAATCACTTCATCAGCATTGCCTTGATAAGTCGTTAACAACCGTTTGGCTTGTTTGATCGCTCCACGAATCGCATCATCGACACCCCACATTACTTTGGTCGGCCCGAAAATGCCGTACTTTTCTAAAAATGGAAAAATTAAATTTTCTTTACGGCTATAATGCTTATCTACATCATACAATAAGCTCAAATCTTCTAATAATTTGAGACGGTTATGCTCGGCATCTGATTTGCGAAATTGATCTAGATGCAGACTGATAGAGAAATGCAATAACCGTTCTAATTCTGCATTTTCTTTTTTTTAATAGATAAACAGGATGTCCGGGTTGTTCTTCTGGTCTGTGAACACGATGAATATCTTGAATCGATCCTTTGAAGATCGCTGCATGTACACTACATAACCGTTGCACTTCTTCCACAGGAATGCCTTCATCTTCCATTAATGATTGTTCCAAGCTAGAAATTTCTTCGACCGTAATATCACCTACTGCTTCTGTAAATCGGGCTTTCACTTCTTCAGTACTTTTACCTTGATGCAGTTCTTTAATAATTTCTTTTAGTATCTGTTGACGTGTATCCTCTAAGGGACTCCGATGTTCCCGGTTGTTGATCAGTTCACTCATTATAGTTCAATCCTTCCTTATCGATCATGCTTGGCTATCATTCTGTTTATTGAGAATTATTCTCAAATGAATCGTAACATGTGCATATATTCAAGGTAGTGATTGTAATCACTATGAGGAAGATGAATAGACATAGAAAAAAAGCCCTTCTTATTGAAGAGAGAAGGGCTTTTTCTTAATATATTGTTTTTGATCTCTAAATTGATAATGTTTGCATATTACTTGGATTGATTAAAATGAACCAAGCCATCGATTTTGACAGGTAAACCGGTACGGATCGATTGGTTAGCTGCGATTCCTGTTAGGATCGAGCGTGCTCCATCCACATGATCGGCTGCGCGGTGAAAAGGATCTTCGACAGGTTCGCCGAATAGATCGTTTAGAAGCACAGGATCGCCTCCACCATGACCGCCTTCTTTTTCTTCCACTTGCACTTCATAGGCTTCAGCGAACATCGGGAACACTTTGATCGTTTTGCGTTTGAGAGCACCTTCGTCTGCTTTTTCTCCGCCTGCATTGACATAAGATTTTTCGACGACTTCCATTTCGATACGTCCTTTGGTTCCGTTAAAAGCAATACGGTATCCTTCCCAGGGCATATACGCATTTAACGAATAGGTTAGCATCGCTTTATTTTTGTAACGCACCACAACACTCATTGTATCTTCAATATTAATTCCATCTCCAAACACACTCTGATCCCGAATATAGCCATCTTCATGTTCGGCATCCAGATACATCGCTTTTAGATTAGGATTGGTATCTAGTGGTAAAGCGAATGGATCATTTTTAGCGACTTCGCTTCCTGTAGAACGTGCATAGAAATTCGTTTCGCCTCGTTCTTCTGCATTTTCACGACCATAAAACAATAAGTCTCCCATCGCAAATACCGTATCCGGCTGTGAACCGATCCAAAAGTTAACCAGATCAAAATGATGGGTAGATTTGTGGACTAATAATCCACCGCTGTTGCGCTTGTCTCGATGCCAGCGACGGAAATAGTCTGCTCCATGTTCTGTATTGAGCAACCATTCAAAATGAACAGAAGTGATATCACCAATCGTACCGTCTGCGATTAATTCACGTGCTTTGGTATGATGAGGAGCATAACGATAATTGAATGTCACTCTTACTTTCTGACCGGTACGTTCCACAGCATCAATAATATCCTGACATTTATGTTCATCTACTGTCATAGGTTTTTCGGTAATTACATCGCATCCCAATTCCAGTGCTTTAATAATATAACGATGATGGGTACGGTCGACACTTGTAACGATCACAACATCTGGACGTTTGTCATGAATCATTTGCTCAAATTGATCTGCGGTATATAGATCTACAGCATGGTAATGATATTTATTTTGTAATAATTGATTAGCATGACGGGCGCGAGTGAGATTGATATCACATAGTCCCACTAATTCCGACGTATCTCGATATGTATTTGCTATAGCTCCATAGAAAAATTCAGCCCGTCCACCTGTACCTACTAATACATATTTTTTCAATGTCATGCTATATTCCCCTCTCATTACTTTATCATTGGTTATAAAAAGAGTAGCAAATAAAGCATTGTATTTCTCCGCAAATCTTGTTTTATTTCATATATACCGCTTATTTTGTTGTGATATACTCATTTAAAGATAACGCTTACAGATAGATAGACAGATAGACTAGATAAATAGATAGACTAGATAAATAGATATGGCACATAAAAACTTATGGATTTTATCGAGCAGGAGGAAGCTAGATATGAATCATGGATATAACACAGGATCAAGCTTGACTGATACGCAGACGCCGAATGCGCTCACTGTAGAATATGCAGGAAGAAGCGATTATTTTGCGATGACTCATGAGCATTTTCATCCTCATTATGAAGTGTATATTTTGTTATCAGGTGAGCGCCATTATTTTATACGAGATCAGATCTATCGTGTGCAACAAGGAGATCTTGTATTTATCGCCAAAAATGAATTGCATCGTACGCTTCCTGCTGAACTGCCTGAACATGAACGAATTGTGATGTACTTTAATGATCATTTTGCTGAACAACATTTTGCCGGACATCGTGCATGGATATTATCTTTATTCCAGTCCAAACAACCTGTTTTTCATTTATCTACACGAGAACAATCTCATCTAAATCCTCTTGTACAACAACTATTGCGTGAGTTAACTGTGCAAGCAACAGGGTATGAATTATGTATGCAGTGTATTGTAACTGAATTACTAATTACTTGTGCTCGTCTGCATCGCGAACAGCCTCAGCTCCCTGCCCCTATCGGAACTGAAGCTCATCAACATATGTCTGAAGTCGCTCGCTATATCAAGTCTCATTATCAGCAAGAGCTCTCTTTACCTTTACTAGCAGATCAATTTCATTTAAGCCCGTCATACCTTAGTCGTATTTTCAAAAAAACAACAGGATTCAGTATCACTGAATATTTGAATACAGTTCGTATACAGGAAGCACAGCGATTGTTAAGAGAATCTGAGCTTAAAGTTATCGATATCGCAAATACAGTAGGCTTCGGCAACTTTTCGCATTTTGGTAAAATGTTTAAGCATTTATCTCAGGTCAGTCCTCGGGAATACCGGGTTTCAGCCAAACATATAGGGGTAAATAGATAAACATGCAGTGTATGAGATGAGCTACCTTTTGCATATGCGATTTTTGAACATACAATTAAATGGTGACTACATAGACTGATGTTGTAACCACTCTTTTTTGAGCAATGCATATTGAAAAGTATTCTCATATTTGGGAGTGCCGTCTTCATACGTAGTCATAGATACAAATTCTACAAAACAACCTTCTTGACGCATTTTGAATCGTTCACATAATTTCTGTGATCTATAATTATCATCTTCAACATAAGCATATAATCTTCTCGCTTGCATCTGTGTAAATAGGTATTGAAACAACGCCTGCACACTTTCACTGGCATACCCTTTGCCTTCAAACCGAGCATTGAAGTTCCAACCGACACAATACGTATCCGGTTCTTCTTTTAACGCAAATAATTCTCCGATCAACTCATTTGTGTCTTTGAGACAGACAGCGATATACGAATCATCTTTGCTTCTTTTTTGAATTTTTAATTGAGCTTCTTGTAATGTATTGATTTTATCATCGAGAAAACAATTTACCCGTGGCTGTCCTAAATATTCTAAAAGTCCCTGCGCATCTGCTTCGATAAAATGTCTCAATCTCAATCGCTGTGTTTCAATATTTTGCATCATCGATCTCCTATTGTTTTTCTTTTTGATTTGAGTCTATGTATACCATATCGTAATGAAATGCTATGTTCAAATGAAGCATAAGATAGATTAAAATGATCACTTATTAAAATCACATAGCTATAAGTTGAAATTAAAAAGTTAAAATCCAAAGAAAGTTGAAATCAAAAAAAGCTAGCTTCAAAAAGCCGCAAACCAAACAAAATAAAAAGACTTCGATCTCCACCGATATATCATCTAAGTGTGAGTATAGAAGTCTTTTTATTGTACATGTATTTATGAAGCAGGTAACAATCCTCGCAGCGCAAGAGACACTGTACCATCTTCTTGTTCCAGCACTACCCAATTTACAGCAATAGCTTCTTTTAATTGCTCAATCTGGTCAGCAGTCAATGTAATCTCATCCAAGCGACCTTCGCCTTCTGTATAATCATCATCTTCTTCAAGCAAAAAGCGATAATCCAACCACATTTTCAATCCTTGAATCGTATTAAATGTGATTCGGTATCCTTCTTTTACTGCTTGTACCAAAGGTTCACCATGCTCTATTGCATAAGCAAACCATTCTTGAAAATCAGTCTGTGATGATGTGATTTGCTCTAATGGAGCGATATCCTGGCGTTCCAAAGCATCGATCAATTGCTCTTGCGTTATTCCATCACGACGTAGACGCTCTAAAATCAATGCGGTACGCTGCGATACTTTCACTTGTTCACTCATGCGGATTCCTCCAGAATTAGGGTTAGATGAATAGGTCTTTAATGCTCGTCTCTTCGTACAACTTTCATATTCGCCAGTACCAGTGCACCTAGTAATACAGCAATCGAGATCGACCACAATAATGTATTGGATGCGTTGGTATAGTCGATAATAATCAGACGAATAATCGCAGTAATCCCAATATAGATAAAGTAGCGTAACGGGAAATGAAATCCACTTTTAAAATACTGGATAATTAGTGCAATAAATTCGAAATACAAAAAGAATACTAAAAGCTGTTCTGTAAATTCATAATCTGTTTTACCCACATCTGAATCAATAAACATAAAGCTAAAAATATACCATGTCTCTTTGAGAAGAAAAAATGTTAGTGTAAAACCTACTAAAACAAGCGTAATATTCAATATTCCTTGTAAAATAGCAGGTATTTTATAAATATGACTCATCCACGATTTCAAGGTGATCCTCCTCTATTTCATAACGATCTACTATCTGTCATTTGCATATATGCGTCTATCCATAGATTATACAATCGGAATTGAGAACCCGCAATGAAACTATTCAAAGCTTTACATTCATACTTACATTTTACTTTTTATACCAAAAATGTTTTAAAATAAATATATTGATTAAATTAGTAAATTAAATTATTATAGTTCTGCAAGACCACTTTATATTAGAAGAGTGATTTTCGTATGTCTCAACGCGAAGTACACATTTCTGTAATTAATGTAACGGACAGTGAATTGGTTTTGGAAAGCAAAACGAATTTAGCACATGGAGAATGGGTGGTTTCTCCAACCAATGTAACAAACAATGCTAAGCCTGTTAATTTTGAAGCAGATTCTGATGGATTCGCAACAGGGGTAGAAGGAACAATTTATTACAAGTTACCTCAAGGGGAAATTACGTTGTACTTTGATGATCCATACGTGGGTTCAGACGGATTTTCTGCACAAAGTAGTTCACCTGCTTATACGGTTCAGGTGATTGGCGGTAGTGGGAATGTATGTAATGTGACTTATCTAGTTAGTAACACATAAGTGAAATCTATCGTTAAGTGATTGTATGCTTACTATTTTTATTTATGGTTATTGAATATAGAAAGAAGTCTCCCCATTGGTATAATGAGAAGACTTCTTTTTTTACGTCCCAGGAGGGATTCGAACCCCCGACCGACGCCTTAGAAGGGCGTTGCTCTATCCAGCTGAGCTACTGAGACAAATAGGTTATGTATGTAATACAACATTATTGATTATACTCTATTATGTATTTAATTTCAAAAAAAATTATTATATACTTAGAATTACCTGTTTTTTTTATGAAATACGTGGTACTTTATATTCAATTATAAGTTTCAATTGGAAAAAAGTGGATTAATATACCTATATCGAATCTCCCACGCATACATACTTTTCCTACTTGCAAACGCTCCCACTTATTTTTTCAAACATACTCATGTCGGTTCCATTTTCCTATAGTATCTATTAGCAATTGAAATGGAGGTATTCCCTATGGCTACACCCATCTCCGAAAAGGAACTGGGCTTACTTATTAACCGAATGAACTTGGATTCATCGTCTGCTTCTGTAGATCGTAAGTCTGGTGCATCGGATTCTTTTCATGGTAATGGATGGATTCAGGTGGAGAATCATCAGATTATCGTCACTTCACCAGATGAAGGTAAAAAGCCGGCCACTATTTGTGCAGTCTCCCCTTTAACATTATTGATCAACGGGATTCCTTTAAATGGAGCAACAGAAGTTACCGAAGACGATATTATTACATGGGATATTAAATACCCACCGTTATTTGAAATTAAAGTGTCTCGCGATCAAATGGAAGCTTCATTCATTCTATATTCACGTGAAAAATATACATGGGAACTGCAAGATTTGCCTGCTTCTGATCGTGCTTTTATTAAAGTTGCACCGAACAAAGATCTTGTAATTGATGTGGTGCAATTCAATCATATTATCAATACACTTGAGAAGCTAGGGATTCGCAAACATGTGGATACCGCTGCTATTATGGAAGAATTGGAACATCCTACTCACCAACCTGTGGTGGTAGCTCGTGGCAAAGCGTCAACACCAGGCATCGATGCAAGATTAGAGTTATTTTTTCCTGAACAAGTTGAAACGATCTTCCATGAAATTGGTGGTGTGATCGATTATCGCAGTCATCGCCGTATCCCTTCTGTTCATGAAGGTGATGTGATTGCTGTCAAACATGCATTGGTCGACGGGATTCCAGGCTATAACGTATATGGAGATATGCTTCCTCCTACACCTGCTCAAGATATTATAGTGGTCGCTAAAGAATCAACGGAAATGAATGACAAAGGTGAAATTATTGCTCTCACTCCGGGCAGACCACGCTTAACTGGCAAAAAAGTACATCAATTCGATATTTCTAATGCTTTTATCGTGGAAGGCAATGTAGATCTTAGTACAGGTAATATCGTCTTTTCAGGTGATGTGATTATTCATGGTCATGTCACTGATCATATGATTATTGAATCGCTTGGCAATGTCTATGTTCATGGAAATGTGTATAATTCTACAATCACAGCGACAGGAAGTATTCTGGTTAAAGGAAATGTGATTAGTGGTCAGTTGTATTCAGGGTATTTCGGAGTGATGTTCAATCGAATGTATATGGTCTCCAAGCAACTCAAGCAAGAAATGGAACGCTTAGAGATTGCTGCTCAATTGCTGACTAATGAAATACGTGCACGCAAACAAACGGTACGGTATGGACAGGTTATTATGTTGTTGTTAGAAAGCAAATTTAAGATTATTCCTGATCTCGCACGTGACCTATTACAAGTATTTGCAAGTATCCAACAAGTGCAGACTGAACAAAATGAACAGTTATTGCTATTACTTCGACAGATCATTCAATCCGCTCAAGTAGCAGATATTTTCTGCGAACAGACTTTGGGACGAATGAGATTATTGTTAGAACAGCTTCATTCCAATGTAGCCAGTATGCAAGAGACCAAAGTCAGTATCGAAATGGCTCAATGTCAGAATGCTATTATCAAATCAAATGGCGATATCGTAGTTACACAAGCAGGTGTGATCCAAAGTGAATTGTATTCTGCGGGCAGTATCGCTTTTTTAGATGAACATTCCGTATGTCGTGGTTCTCAACTGGAAGCTATGGATCGAATCGTTGCTCAAAATGTAGGTAGTAGTAGCAATGCACACTGCGTACTCAAAGCACGTACTCATGTGTATGTGAACAATATGCACAACGGTTGCATTATGATTGATAGTTATAAATTAAACGTCTGGGAAAAAGTCGAAAAACAATTGTTCAATATGGAGTACATGTTAAATCAACCACAAGTACCTCAACAAACCAGCGTTTCTTCTTCATAAACGTATACTCTTTTACCAATAGAATCGATAAAAAAACAAAAACCGGTGATGGATATATTCCATTCCGGTTTTGTTTATCGTTGCATAGCTGTAGATAATGTACGATACGATTGAGGTACACGTTCCAACAAATGTGATCCATACATAGAGTCAAACGGCTGATCTTTCATATGAATATAACCGATATAACAACCACATGTTTTCATTTGACACGGACGATCTTGCGATAACTTTTCCAAAGAATGACGATAAAGATGTCCAATCACACGCTTATCTTGATAACAACGCTTTACAATCCCTGAGCCTTGCACATAAAAAACATGCTCCCCTGCCTGACAAGATTGTCCGAGACTATCATAATCTTGCAGATTGTATCTAAAATAAGGATCGATCCCGCTCAATTCTTCTACTTCTGCTTCGCTATAATAATGCGGACGATCTTTGAATGCATTGACCCAGACATAGACATCTTCAGGCAATCGAGCACGCAAACGATGAATCGCTGGAAAAGCTTCCCGTAATCCGACTGTACCTGCACTAAATACTATGCCTTGTTGATACAATGTCATCGCTTGAGCAACAAATCGATCTTCACGTACTTGTTCTGGATGATACGTTGCCCAAAACGATACTTTGGTTGGATTCAGTTGAGCTGTCCAATCTAACTTCACAGACAGATTGGTCTGCACAGCCACCTTGTTCACATGACTCATATGAGACAATTCAATCATCGCTTCTCGGTACCATGAATGTACAAGAGCTTCTCCATAAGGATTGAAAAAGATAGAAAGCTGATGACCATAATGCTGTTGCTCACGTACCCACTCCATAAAGCGTTCTAATTGCTCACGATCTTGCATCAATGTCTCTTTACTATCGACTGTTTTGCTAAACGGACAATAGGGACAACTATAATTGCACGAAGATAATTTGCCCCGATAATAAATAGTTGCCTGCATACTCATGAGCCTACATATCCTTCCATCAATGCATACACATCTTCTGAAATAAACCAATCTCCAATACCATCTGAATAAGCTAACCCTTCGGTGGTTAGTTGTAACACTTGAGATTGTTGCTCGTCTTCTACAAGTTCAGCCATCCCTGTCCAGATCAAATTCTGTAATTCTGGAAAATGAGTAAGTGGTGACTGACCAAACCGTTCTACATAATCAGCTATCGTTAATCCTTCGCGATGTAAAATAGCTTTGAGAATAAAACGTCGCTGGCGTTCTTCTTGATTCAGTACAAATCCATAATTCGCCTGATCATGACGTTCAGCGGCTACATAGTCTTCGATAATACTACGTGTTGTAGCGGCGCTCACTCCATAATGAGAAGCGTAATGCACCTCTCTAGTATAAGAACGTGCTCCACATCCAAGTCCAGCCATCCCTTCTTCCTGACAGCTATACGGCAGTAGTTGCTTGGAGGAAGATAACGGCTTAGCAAAACGTCGCATCGAGTACTGTGTATATCCAGCGGCTTCTAGACGGGTACGAGCAGCATGATACAGCTCTAGACGAATATCTTGCTCTAATCCGGTATGCCCTGGCTTCAATATGGTATTTTCTCGAATATATAATGGATAAATAAATATTTCACCTGGATTATACGATAATGCTTGGTCTACTGAATATAACCATGTCTCTACCGTCTGTTCAGGCAATCCATAGATCAGATCTACATTCAGTAAAGGAAAATCATAATCCACTAACATCCGCAACGCTTCACGTACTAACTCTGGTTTTTGTGGACGATAGATTGCTTTACTTTCCGATTCAACAAAGCTCTGAATCCCCATACTCACCCGGTCAGTTCCGCGACGCTTCAAAATATCCAACCGTTCAGGAGTTACCGTATCCGGCGATGTTTCTACAGAAATCGAAGCATGCGTAGGATCAAGCCCCATAATATGTTCAGCAATATCAAACAATCGATTCAATTGATCTGGCTGTAATAAAGTAGGCGTCCCTCCACCAATCGCAAATCGTGAAAAAGGTCGTCTGGATACAATTGGTGCCCATTGCTTGGCTTGACGTTCCAGCGCATCTACATATTGCTGATGTACATCAACCCGCTTATCTGGCAACGTAAATAAATTACAAAACCCACAACGGGCTCCGCAAAATGGAATATGCATATAAAGAAAATAACTTTCCAGTTGCTCTTGTTCCCATAATTGTTGCAACGAATACGGTGGACTGAGTTCACGATACGCTGTCTTATGTGGATAAGAGTAAAGATATGAACGATAAGGAGCACTCTTCATCTGTTGTTCCCATTCCTGCAACTGAGGTGTCCATTCTGATGGTGGAATCGCATGGAGCGGTAACTGTAATGATTCCGAATTCATACTACAACACTCCTTTTTTATCAATAACCGCTTAACTTGAACAGATTCATGTTTTGTTTTATTTACATGATTTTATACTTTTTATACAATACACAGCTTATATCATATACATTTTCTATAATATAAATTCACGATAAGGCACATTCCAGACTACTTCATGGGCTAACCGGTGACCTTCGTATCCATCTTCCCCATAAGCGGTTCCATGATCGGAAAATACCAGACATAAGGTGGGGCGCTTCCGCTTGCGAAAAGCCTCAAATAGTCGTCCTACTTCTCTATCGACATAACGCAAAGCCGCTCGCTGAGTCTCTATCGAGTCTTTACGAATATGATTCGAAATAAAATAATGATTCGGTCCATGAATAGCAGATACATTGAGAAATAAAAATAAACGTTGCTCTAGATCAGCTCCGTCTAACAATTGTAACGCATGATTCACTTGATGTTCGGTAGAACGTGGATTGGTCACGCCAAATGTCATTCGCCAATAACTCTCTTGGAAATAAGCAGGTAATACTTTTGCCAGTTTATTCTTTTTCGTAAAAAAGATTACACCACCGATACAGATCGTACGGTATCCTTCTTGCGCCAATCCAGATACGATATCAGGCGCATCAAATAGCCAGGTGTACGGATGAGTGCGAAATCCGCTGTGTTTTCCATGAAATAATCGAATATGTGAATCTTTATCCGTATTAGCAGGCGTCGGTAGAAATCCACCGAAAAAAGCATGGTGCGCAGCATACGTAAAACTGCCCGGACTATGACGCTTCTCCCATCCTCCTGTTGCACATAAATGAGGACAGTTCTCTTCTTCTAACTTGGCTACATCATATCGCAACGTATCCAGTGTAATCATCAAAATGTCATGTGTACCGACAATTTCATTCATATTAAGCATAACGATAATCCTTTCATTGTCACTCATGCGCTAACCATTGTTGTAATTCCCATGCATAAGTGCCTAACCCGCGATGCTCTACATCATACAGCAAATCACCAAATGGGTTCATATCTATAATATAAGTCTGTCCACCGTGACTCGGAACAAGCACATCAATTCCTGCACAAAATGAATAAGGAAACGTACGTAGCCCAGCCATCGCTGTCTGTTCAATAGCATGTATTTGGTCTGCTGACAAATGAGATTGAGACACTACCAACCGATCATTACGCAAATGTAAATTTGTAATCGGGGTATGGCTTAATCGCATAACGGCATGTCCTGCTTCATGTCGGCACACCAACTGGCGTACATCATAAGCTTTACTTTGCCAGCTGGCTTTGCTGATCCATCGTTCAGCGTGCATACCTTCTTGCCCTACCCAATCGATAATCTGCGCTATAGTTGCAGAGTCTGTATAACGACGTAATTTGCCAGAGTTATAGTAATAAGATTCATTGCCACTGTTATCTATTCCGATTGTAGTGGTCGCAATCTCTGCCCCTGTACGGGGATTGTATTGATAAGCGATTACACCCGAAGCCGCAGATCCACAAAATAATTTGATAAATACGCGATGAATTCGGTGTTGCTTCATACTTTGACGAAGTTGTTCATAACCAGTATGCTTTCCTAGCAGATCAGGTACAAGTGGAGGTACAGCTACACCTGCTGTATGTAGCCACTGATGACAGCGCCTTTTATCGAACATGATAGCAATATCAGCAGGATCATTCATCCATTTTGCGTGTGGTAATAACAATGATACTTCACGCTTAAGCCACGATAACAATCGGCAATACCCTCGAAACCACTGAGCAGGATACCAGATACGTCCATGTTGAGGTTGCAATCGACGTGCTGCTGTTGCTGAGATCGAAGAACCTACTGTATAAGCATCTAACGGCACCAACGCATCATCTATATCGCCTTCTGCATCTACTGCCCCTAGTGCAATCAATTCACGTTCGACTGCAAAATGATCACCAGGTGCATCCAGACGCAATAATAATGAAGATGGAGATAACGAAGATGACTCTACACCAGAGGATGTTGAACATCCATCAATACCGATTTTGGGTTCACTCACACGAATAGGATGCTGATGATGAGTCTGTCTTTGAAATACTGCTTGTAACAGATCATCTAGCGATTCTCCTGCACGAATACTGTGCAACAGACGAATATAAGGAACGACCAATGCAGAAGACAGATCATATTGTTCTCTTGCTTGTTGCCAGCCTGCTGTCCGCTTGTTATTAGGATTACCAAACAAAATACAACCAGACGCAGAAGCCAGCCATTGCTGATAAGAAGTCGATGTAGATCTATTCATATCAAATTCATTACTCCGTAAGTGCAGGATAACGCCATTCGTACTCGCCATCTTCATCTACTTCTTGTTGGTCACCTGTATCAACAGACAAGCCTGTATCTTTCCAGCGCTTGATCATCTTGTCAGACATATAATGATAATTTAAATTCAAATGTTTAAGCTTTTTGACGGTATCACTATTGATAAGTGCCTCTGCCCCTTTGTCGGATAGTGTTCCATTCGATAAGTCGAGTGTATCTAGTTGCTCAAGTACAGGCGCATTTGCCGCTGCGATAGCGATCTCATCTTGAATTTCACTATCAGTTAGACCTAGATATCTTAATTTAGGAAAAGGATTCTGATTCAAAAATGGCAAAATATCTTCTATAGAACCATCAAATCCATAATCTTCTACTCCTAGATATAAAGTAAGTGTTGTTAATTCAGGTAAATGCGCGTTATAAATCTCATTCAAAACGGATTTGGGCAATCCTCCGCAAATAATAGTTAATGTATGTAATTTATCATGATGTAAAGGTTCTAACGATAAGTCTGTACTTCCTTGAATCGTAAACGATTCGATCTGTGGATAAGCAGCAAGTACAGGTCCTAGATTGGTCTGATTAATCCACGAAACTTCACATTCTTCTGAAGACATCTCGCCAATATAAAGGCTTTTTAAATTCGGCAATATCGGGCTTGCTTCAATCAGAGCTGGAATAGCATCATCCATCGTATCTTCGTAAGCTGCGCCCCAATCCCCTATAATCAAGCTGGTAATGGCTTTGCAAGCTTCTACATCAGCAACCAGTTCTGTGATCAAATCTTTTAGCTTGACCCCATTTTCATTCTGATCATAATCAACCGATAATTTCACTTCCATTATTAAACCCTCCTTCAATTCTATTTGTTATATTTTACAATAGAAATCTCTCGATAATCAAAAAAAGAATGCTTATTGACATAAAAACAGCTTAACCTCTATTGTTCAGGTTAAGCTGTTTCTACTTTAAGAATTAAGATTCAATTGATCGACTAATTTACGTAACGCTTCTCCGCGATGACTAATCGCTTGCTTTTCTTCGATCGTAATATCTGCCATCGTTTTGTCGTGAGTCGGTAAATAAAATAATGGATCATACCCAAAGCCAGCGTTGCCAGAAGGTTGAGATGTAATCCAACCATCTACCGATCCTTCTGTTGTTACTGCTAAGCCTGTAGCAGGATCATACAATACCAGACAACATACAAATTGTGCTGTACTGAGCAATGTCTGATCGGTATCTTCACCCATTTGTAAACGTTCAAGTGCATCTAGCAATTTGGCATTGTTATCAGCATCTGTAGCCGATTCGCCTGCATATCTTGCCGAATACACTCCAGGTTCTCCATCTAAACGATCCACACATAGACCTGAATCGTCAGCAAGTACAGGAACACCTAAAGCATCTCCAACAGTTTTGGCTTTTTTGAGTGCATTTTCAGCAAATGTGGCTCCATCTTCTACCACTTCAGGCAGATCAGGATAATCAAACATGCTGCGCACTTCTTTGCCGAAAGGAGCTAGAGCATGAGCAAACTCTCTAACTTTCCCTTTATTCTGAGTAGCAACAACGACAATAGAGCTACTCATCAGATTCATACTTGTGTACCAGCTTGACCGGAACCAATTTTCAAAACGATCGGGCCAAGAATTTCTTTTTGCATCGCAATCATTTTCTCAATACCTTCGCTACCCAGTACTAGCAATTGATCTAGCTCTTCACGAGAAAATGGACGTTCTTCGCCTGTGCCTTGCAGTTCTACAAATTGTCCTGCGCCTGTCATTACCACGTTCATATCTACTTTGGCTTTGGAATCTTCTTCATAGTTCAAATCAAGTAAAGCACGATCTCCGACTACACCCACACTAACAGAAGCTAAATAATCTGTAATAGGGAATTTAGTCAGTTTATTTTGAGTCGATAATTTGTTCATAGCGATTGCTAACGCAACAAAAGAACCGGTGATCGATGTTGTACGTGTGCCACCGTCCGCTTGAATCACATCACAGTCGACTGTAATCGTACGTTCTCCTAATGCTTGTAGGTCAATAACTGAACGAAGTGCACGTCCAATCAGACGTTGAATTTCCATCGTACGTCCGCCCAATTTACCTTTTGCTGCTTCACGCTGGTTACGGGTATGTGTAGCACGAGGTAGCATCGAATACTCTGCTGTTACCCAGCCTTTACCCTGACCTTTCATAAAGTGCGGTACACGTTCTTCTACAGAAGCAGTACATAATACTTTGGTATCGCCTACTTCAATATAGACAGAACCTTCTGCATATTTGTTCACGTTCGGTGTTATTGTTAACGGGCGTAATTCATTCGGTTGTCGTCCGTCTGTTCTCATAAATGGTTGCCTCCTGCGTCATATTCACCTTCTTATTCTAACAAACCTAACTTGTAAAAGCATCCTTATCTGACGATTGATTATGATGCTACAGCGGATATGTGAGTTTTTCATAAAAAATCGGTTAATACTGTATAACGTTATTTATGAAAGAGGTGGCTATCTATGGAATCCCAACCAAGCAAAGTTCCTTATAATCTAAGCAGTCTAAATGTAGAACAAGCGACAAGAGAATGGTTGCTCAAACGTGGGGTTACGATTTTGGAAATAGCAGACATTGTAATGTTTCTTCAAAAAAGTTACTATCCTTCGCTTACGATAGAAGAGTGCGTAGAAAGTGTCGAAAAAGTACTATTAAAGCGTGAAGTGCAAAATGCTGTTCTGACCGGTATTCAATTAGATATTCTGGCAGAAGAAGGTAAATTGATCTCTCCATTACAAGAAATGATCGAAAACGATGAAGGATTGTATGGTGTCGATGAAATTTTGGCATTTGCGATTGTGAATGTATATGGAAGTATCGGCTTTACCAATTATGGATATGTCGATAAATTAAAACCAGGTGTATTAGGACGATTAAATGATAAAAGTATCGGGCCGATTCATACGTTTTTTGACGATATTGTAGGTGCGATTGCAGCGGCAGCAAGTAGTCGTATTGCTCATGGCAAATATAAAGAACAAGACCCTACAGCAGATACAAGCAATACCCCATTACCTGAAGATGATGAAAGCGAACCATCTGTCTAGTCTGCTCAAATCAATCCCAACAAAAAAACTCTGACTCTGTATAGATACTTTATACAGAGTCAGAGTTTTTGATTAGCACATATATGATCGTTATCCAACAAGTGATAGTAGATTAATTCTTTTAAAATCCTTTGGGATGAAATAAAGAAGATGGTTCTTCTTTTGATTCGGGTTGAACATTGGAAGAAGATTGGTGACCTACTTTGATATCAGGGCTGACCCACCAGTGCTTGCGTTCACGTCGTCTTCTACTTTCACCAGACATAAACTGTAGTACGAATAACCAAATTAAGCATAATCCTGTAAATACATAAAATAAGTGAATCGATAAAATACCAGAATCATTACGAGTCAATAATCCAGACAGCAATAACAACTCTAATACAGGGTACAACAAGACTGAAATAAAGCGAGGTGACGGTTGATGATGTCTTTTCCATACCCAGATAGCAGGAATAACATATGCTAGTGTGATATAGAAAGCAATTAATGCACAGCCATTGGCCAAACGTCCTGAAGCTGTGGTAAATGGAATGATAGCAGCCGACCATCCTTGATGAACAATAATATTAATCATACTGGTGATCCCTTGAACAATACCAACACTAAGTCCCATAAAGACCAGGATATTACGGCCACGGTACCAGACAGAACGGTACTTTTCTTGTATCATAGACATATTACTAAATATTCCGATAACTGCACCAATCAGCAATAATAAATAAGCAAGGAATCGCAATCCTTCGACTGCGATATCCAATAAAGTTCCATTTGTGCTAAACATATGATAAGCCCCTTTCGCATTTCGGGGTGTTGATTATTATGTATTGTAAAAGAATTAGCTTAATATTGGATGAAAATGGACTTAAACAGAGTTAAAACTAATGACGATAGGTTGCGGAGGTTGATATGATGTCACAAGAAGTCAGTCGAGTACACAAAATTCCTTTTCGTAAAATATGTGGATTATTGCATATTAGACAAAAAATTGTGAATGTTTATCCTGATTATGCGAATAAAATGGTTGTTGTTGAAACAGAGCGAAATGCTCGTAATACCGAAACCGTTATCGAATACAAAAATAGCTATCTGGATATTCGTAAAATGTCAGCTTCCGAATATAACCAGATGCCTCATGAACCTAATGTGACTGATAAGCTCAAAGCATTATTGGATGAAAATGAACGTGATGTACTGCTTCGCAGTCTACAACATACAATTCATCAAGCAGAACGACAATTAGAACAAGTGCAATCTGCCAAAAATAAAGCCACTACAGAAGACACATTACAGATCGCTCGCCGGGCAATCGCCAAATTAACCGGTGATCTGAATGAATGATAGTATCACTTTTTATTGATATGTAATTTTTTTAATAAAATCATAGTATTTTTCAAATGATAATGAAAAGAAGCAGGATATAGATGTGGTTGCTACCCTCTATATCCTGCTTCTTTATATTGATATTCTGTAATTATGACTGTAATCTACCCATACTAATCAGACTGCATAGATCCAAATGCCATCTTGTTGATATTTATGTGCAATCCCGCGGCGAATAAGTTCTTCCAGATGCGCCAACGTCTCGGACATCGCAAATCTTAGTTGATGTAGTGTAAGCTTGCTATTGAATATCGACATACATACATCGTATCCGTTAGCAGGTTGAGTACGGATGCGTTCTGTCATCGCATCCAATCGTTGTTCATGATGATCTAATAATTTGACAGTACGTTCTCTAAATCCGTTAAAAGGACGACGATGCCCCGGATATGCCCACTCTACCTCATATTGACCAAGCACACGTAATCCTTCTACATAAGACTTTAATGGTTCAGGATCACTATTCGGAATCAGACTAATATTAGGTGATATCTGAGGTAAGACTGCATCGCCACAGATGATCGCTTTCCAATCGGCTTGATAAAAAGATATATGCCCTGCTGCATGACCCGATGTCTGGATCGGTAACCATGAATGCCCTGCAATCAGAAATGGTTGCTCTGGTGTAATTATAGATACTTCTGGCTGTGGTAATACCTGCGTGACAAAGCTTTGCAAATGTTCAGGAAGTTCATTGGTAATCTCTGAAGGCATACCATGAATCTTATAAAACGTAATCAAATCTTGAGCTGCGGTATTACCTTCTCCCCATGCTAATCGAGCTTCAGCCAGTGAACGTGCTGACATATACACAGGTGCATGACTTTGTGCTTGTAACCAACCGGCTAATCCATAATGATCAGGATGATGATGCGTCAAAATAATGGATTCCAATTGGTCCACATGTAATTCCAACGTATTCAGTACGGTGTGCCATGCAGCTTCATTTTCTGCACTACGAGGCCCTGGATCGATAACACTCCATGTATGATCGCCAACAATAATATAACTGTTGACCCAGCGTAGTGGATAAGACATCGCTATTTTCACCTGAATAATACCATGTTCAAAATGAGTGATTTCTGGTAATTCCATAATGTATGTATCCTCCGTCAGTCTGTCTATAGATATATTATAAACGATCCAAACACAAAAAACTCTTCTGATTGCACCTCTATAGCATAAGGTGTTCAGAAGAGCTTGTTTTTGATTCGGTCATTCATTGCTCAATAACTTTCTTCCCACGGGTTGAACATTTCGTGTTTGAAGTAAGTGCTGTCTGCTGCTTTTTCGTTCCAGTCCCACAATTTTTGGCTAGCTTTTTCGATCTCTTCATTTTTGATTTGACGAATTTCATCTAAAATAGTGAAAGATTTGCCTGCTTCTTTTTGGTGTTCCCAGATAACGAACATAATGCTATCTAAATTATCGCCATAACCCACAACGTTGACTTGGTTAGCATGGTCATTCAATCCTACATTTAGAAAATCATTAGTTACGATATATTTATCATTAGCAACGTGGTAAATAGCTGCCCATTGTTCCATTTCATTTGCATTGTTTTTAATTTCGCTACTTTCTACAAATCGGAACCATCCACCAGAAGTTGCTTTTGCTTTTTCCATAATTTTTACGTTAGATAATTTAGTATAATTCATAGGTTGAATCCCCCTTAGATTTTAGGTAATGTTTGCGTTTTTCATGCGACTTTGTGCCTGTTATATAGTTTATCGGTAAATTTTGCATAATATTTATAGCACTTTCCTCTCATTCGTTCTTTTTCGACATTTTTATATTCCTATACATAGGTATGAGAGTAGGAATAGTATGCCTATAGAACCATAAAACAGTAGGAAGAAGTAGTACTTATTACTCAATAGTAACTTTTATAAAAGGAGTGAATTCATTAGTAGAAGTAAATGATGAAGGATAATGATAGATGTACAATAATGCTATATTCTTTCGCTTGATTGCAATTGAGTGATATATAGACTGCGGTATACATATTTTAACCACAGCTTATCAAACAAATCGTAAAAGTAATATTTATTTATCAATATTCGTAAATGTATGACATATATTATTGAAATTTGTTCTACTTATATATACGTACAAACTACACAAAACGATTAGTATTTTATAAAAAAATATTCCATTTTTCCCACCTTTTTAGCCCATTATTTGAACAAAATATGACAAAAAAGCTTTTACCCTTGTAAGTGGATAAAAGCTTTTTGAGATCGGTGGATTAAACATCCTATATTGATATTAATTTGGTATTAAAAGCCACCGCCGGTTGCAAAAATATAAATAATTAAAAATATATTTAAAGCTACGATCACCACAGTGGCGATCCATGCCAAAATTTTGACCCATGCTGGATTGACAAATGAACCCATTTTGGCACGATCACTCGTAAACCGAACCAGTGGAATAATTGCAAATGGTAATTGTAGACTCAGTACCACCTGACTCCATAGTAATAACTCTCCTGTTCCTTTTGCTCCTGCAATCCATGTCACGATAAAAGCAGGAATAACAGCTAATAATCGAGTGATAATACGGCGTAACACAGGTGAAATACGTAAATTGATAAATCCTTCCATGACAATCTGTCCTGCTAGTGTACCTGTGATTGTGGAATTCTGTCCTGAAGCCAGCAAAGCTACTGCAAATAATGTACTGGCAATTCCTACGCCTAATGTCGGACTTAGCAAAGCATAAGCATCTTCAATCCCACTAACATTTAACCCTGTACCAAAAAAAGCAGAAGCTCCTAAGATTAAAATCGCCGAGTTGATTAGAAAAGCGACAGATAATGAAAGAATAGAATCAATATTCGCAAATTTTACTGCTTCTTTGCGACCTTCTTCTGTGCGCTTGTATTGACGTGTCTGTACGATCGATGAATGTAGATATAGATTATGCGGCATTACTGTCGCTCCCAAAATCCCTAATGCTACAAATAACATCGCTGGATTGGTCACAATCTCAAACTTCGGTACATATCCGCCTAACAAAGCCGATACTTCTGGCTTGGAGATAATCACTTCAAATACAAAGATACAAAAAATCGTCGCCATCAATACGATAATAATAGATTCAATAATCCGAAATCCTTTTTTCTGTAATAACAATAGAAGTAATACATCAAAAGTGGTAATCACAATACCCCATAGTAACGGTATCCCGAATAACAAATTCAGTGCAATCGCTGATCCGATTACTTCTGCTAGATCAGTAGCAATAATCGCAAGTTCAGTCAGTATCCAGAGAAAAACGGCTGTTCTTTTGTTCGTTGTATCACGAGTCGCCTGTGCCAAATCTCGCCCTGTCACAATTCCTAATTTGGCAGATAAACTTTGTAATAACATAGCGATCAAGTTAGAAATCAGTACAACTGATAACAAGGTGTATCCGAAGCGAGCTCCTCCTGCTATCGAAGTTGCCCAGTTCCCCGGGTCCATATATCCAACAGCAACCAATGCTCCCGGACCGGAAAAAGCGAAAAACTTACGCCAGAATCCAGCATTTTCAGGAATCTTAACGGTATTATTCACTTCTTCCATACTAATACTTGAACTGGAGTGTAACCAGTTTGATTTTTTGACATCTATATTTGTATTTAATTCTGTGTTGGAATCCATTCTTCGTGTCTCATCCTTTCTCTACAGTAAGCCTATCCAATGGCTTATTTTATCTAGAATACCAATACATTCTATGTGTCTGTATAGTGATAATAATTATATCAATAGCAACATAATACTTAGACCATATTTTGCATCAGGGAAACTTATTTGTCAACAGCTAATTTTTATGGCTTATAACAATTTAAATATTCATCTAATACTGTTCTTTTCCACTTCAATTATGTATCTGACCTATCGCATATTACCCATAAAATAGGATGTTCAAGACATACTTCTATGATTTATTTCAGAGTATGCTTTTATACAATGATGACATATATAAAAAATACCCTTTGCTACAGAAGCAAAGAGCATTCATTTGATCGATATCTTATTCAACATGACTGCAAAAGAACTATCATGCCTGCGCATCTACTTTTTCAGATAAAAGAGTGCCCGAGGACTGTCTAACAATAATCTGATGGGGAATCGTTATTTTCACAGGAATCGCATATTGATGTTCTAAATAATCCAGTAACAACTTCACTGCAAATATACCCATTTCTAACTTCGGCACGTGCACGGTAGATAACGGTGGTGATGTAAAGGCAGAAACTTCAATATCATCAACTCCAAAAAAAGCGATATCCTCCGGAATTTTCAGCCCTTGTTCATTCGCTGCTCTCATCGCGGCAATCGCCATCATATCACTAGCGGCAAAAATAGCTGTAGGTAATTCTTCATTCTGTGCAAAAGCTTGCTTGGTGAGTTCATAACTAAGTGATACATCCCACTTCACATCAATCACCCATTGATCATCAATAGGAAGATCGGCTTGTAGCATCGCACGTTGATACCCTAGAAAACGCTTTTCACTGCGAAAATGATCATCCGATTCAGAGCCACCTAGATAAGCAATCCGTCGATGTCCTTGTTCGATCAGTGAAGACACCACTTCTTGCACAGCAGCAGTCCGATCATAATGAACAACAGGTATCGAAGCGTCGCTGAGATCAACACCTACGACCACTTGAACATGTTCTTTGATCCATTGATAAGCTTCTTGCTCAATACGTTCTACTACCAGCATCCCATTGATCTGATGTTCATGCACAAGATGCTTTAATTGCTCGGTATCTGTAGGATTTTCGATACTGAATACAAATTCTAACCGCATTCCCCGACGACTCAACTCTTTTTCGATACCTTCTAAAATCACAGAGAAATACGGATTATTATATTTATTTTGCGGCTTTGCTACAACACAACCTATACGGTAAGCTGTAGTCTGCTCGTCTTTTTTGGTAGTGGATGAACGAGTTTTGTTATATCCCAGTTCTGCGGCGGTATCCCATATTTTTTTACGTGTCTCTTCACTTACCGAACGGTTGGCATCATTTTTCATTACTCGTGAAACGGTAGAGATCGACACACCTACACGTTCAGCAATATCTTTTAGTTTAGCCATAAGTTTGTCCTTTCTCTGCAAGTGATTCTTTGGATTGATCATGTGATCGTAACGATTTAATATCTGTATACTTATTTCATGCGCAAATTTTGCGGCAAAATTAATTTTATAGTGCTCATTTGCTTCTGTCAATCATACCATCTTTATGTAAATAAGCAGAACAAGCGCGATAATCTCACTATTGTTCTGCTTCTGAACGTGATATCTTTAATTCATTTGCGATGCTAACTGATCTAGTGCGGCTTGTACATCTCCTTCACCTGCCAACGGAAGTTTGAGTGCTTGTTCACCATATGTCCAGACCAAATCCGTTTTCTTCGCGGTAAAAGGAGATACAATTCCAAATTGTTGAGCATCAATAAAAATCTGATTACCTGAACCTGCTTTGGCTAAATAAGCATCGGCGGCGGCTTTATTTGACGGAATCGAATACCCTTGCTGTGCCAGCGCTGTTTGTCCATCCGGCCCTGCTAACCATGCGGCCAAACGGTACGCCGCTTCTTCATGTTCGGTCATAGCGCTAACGGCTACACCTGCGGGCTGAACAACGGTTTTATTTTCTTTGAATTTAGGCAAATACGTAATACCGTAATCGGTCTTCGCTTCCTGGTAATTGGTTACATTCCAGCTTCCACCAGGGTTCATAGCTACTTTGCCTGTAGTAATCGCTAGGTTAACCTGTCCACCCAATCCTTCAATTTGAGCAGGAGTGGTATTGATTTTTTTAGTTTTGGTTAGATCGATAAATGTATCTAACACTTGCTTGGCTTCAGGTGTGTTCAGCGCTAATGTACCGTCATCATTGATTAATTTAGCTCCATTGGACCACAATTCAGGTTCTAGAAACCAATCAATACTTGAACCGGGTGAGATCGACATCCCCCACTGGGCTATCTGATTACTATCGAATCCTGTTTCATCTGCTGTTTTCCCATTTTTATCTATCGTCATCTGGGTAGCAATTTGTGTAATCTCGTCCCATGTAGGTTCTAATACAGGCGGTTTGGCTCCTTTGGGATTGGTTTTGGGATCATTGAACAATGCTTTGTTGTAATACCAGACAATCACATTGGCATCGATCGGCAAAGAGACTTGTTTGCCCTCATATTGATGAAGCGCTAAGATACCGGGATCAATATTATTCAGATCAAAAGATTGACTGGTTAATAGCGTATCTAATTCTTTAAAAATACCAAGCTGTGCATACTTCTCAATATATGCATAACTTGTTTTCATCACATCAGGTAATTTACCGCCTGCGGCATTCGCGGTTAGCCCATCCCAATAACTGCTCCAATCTTTACCTTCTAATGTTACTTTGATATCGGGATTGGCTTTCATAAAAGTATCCAACAATTCCTGTGTACGCTGTAATTCTTCTGCGGTTCCCCACTGCGCATACGTAATCTCAACCGGACTGTCTGCTGAACCTTCTTTGGTTCCAGAAGCTGAATTCGAATTGGAAGTGCCACGTCCACACCCTGCCAGTATCATACTCATCATCACCAACATGATCACACTACAGTACATCCATTTACTGTTGATTTTCATAATAAGCGCCCCTTTAATCAGATGATCGACCTTATCCTTTGGAACCTGTCAGTACAACCCCTTCGACAATATAACGTTGCGCAAAAAAATACAGAATCGCTATTGGAATAATGCTGATAAAAGCACCTGCCGCCAGAGCGGGAAAATCCTGGCTGGTCTGTCCGATTAACAATTGCAAACCTACACTCAATGTGAATAACTGACTGTCTTTGATATACAAAAAAGGACCTAAAAAATCGAGCCACGAATTAACAAAAGCAAAAATAATCGTCGTGATAATAATCGGCTTGGACAAAGGCATAATTACGCGAAAATAAACCGTCCAGCGATTGCCTCCATCGAGATAAGTAGCTTCATCCAGTTCTTGCGGAATTGTTAAGAAAAATTGGCGGAACAAAAAAATATAATAGGCTCCTCCTAACCATGAAGGAACGATAAGCGGTAGCCAGGTATCAATCCACCCGAGCTTAGTAAATAATACGTACGAAGGAATCATCATAATTGAAGGAGGGATCATCAATGTCATTAACACTAATGGAAATAAACGTGAAGCGTAGTTTGTTTTGAAGCGGGCAAATCCATAGGCAACCAGTGAACTAGAAATCACAGCACCAATCACGACCAAGATCGATACGATTAATGAATTTTCTATCCATTGCAACATTAAAGGCTGAACAGCAAACAATCGCTCAAACGATTCAAACGTAATCGATTCTGGTAAAAGAGTAGGCGGCATTTTATACGTTTCAGCTTTTGTTTTCATCATGGTAGAAAGTAGCCAGACTAAAGGCCCTATAAATAGTAATAATGCGGTACATAACAATACATATTTCACAATCACACCTGCGATATAACGGGTTGATGTCGTTCTCGTACTTCTCATTATTTCCCCTCCCTACTTATCCCCTTCGTAATACACAACACGATTCGAAATTTTCATCAATATCCATGTCACGACAGCAATCAGAATAAACAAAAAGATAGACTGGGACATCGCCATACTAAACTTGAGGTCGGTAAAGGTTGATTTGTAAATGCTATACACAAACGTATACGAAGCATAATTGGGTCCACCCCGGGATAATAATAAGGATTCGGTAAATAGCTGAAAGTTGTACATGGTCTGAATAATCACAACAAATAAAATCGAAGGGCTAATCATCGGAAGAGTAATCGAAAAGAAACTGCGTACTTTACCTGCTCCATCAATTTCTACCGCTTCATACAGATGACGGGGTACATTTTTGAGAGCAGCCAGAAAGATAAGAACACCACTACCCGAAATCCATACTTGTAGCAAAATAATAACTGGTTTTATCGTATGCTCGCCGCCAAGCCAATCGATTTTGGAAATACCGATACTCCCAAGCGCAGCATTCAATATCCCAAATTCGGAGTTGAATACCAACCGCCAGATAATCACGGTCGCGACAATCGGTACCAATGTCGGCAAATAGTAAAAGGTACGGAATAGCGCTATGCCTTTGATATTCATATTCAGTAATAACGCTAACAACAACATACCAATCGTCACAACAGGAACGCCAAACACAACAAAATATAATGTATTAAACAAACTTTTGAGAAAAATAGAATCATTCGTCATCTCGACAAAATTATCCAGACCTACAAATTGATACGTGACGGCTCCTGGTAAACGAGCATCGGTAAAAGCATAAAAAACAGATGTTCCAAAAGGAATCAAGAAAAATGTAATAAAGCCGATGATCCATGGAGCAATAAAAAGAAAAAATAACAGGGTATCATACTTTCTGAGACCTTTCATTTGAGCCCCCCTTTCTTTTTATAGTTCGGCTAAATACACATACCGTTCTTCTACGATTGATTTCTCGGCTGCAAGTGCGACTAACAAAGCATTACGACCGATCTCCGCATTGGCAAATGGCTCAGTTCCTTCTATAATACATTTCAAAAAATCGATCCGTTGGGTCTGTCCACCGGTATGTCCACCCATAATCGAATCTGAAGTTACATCCATATCCAAATGTTCGCGTGTATAATCGGCTCCACCTGCAATATCGATCGTACGGTCGTTTTTGGCTACCATTTGCACACCATTTTCACCGATCAGTCCGATCTCTAATCCTTCATCCAGTAGATTTCTAGGTTGCAGATACATACACAATCCTAGATTCGCTTTACTGCCATTTTCATAATCAATCGTGATAAAAGCGTGATCTACGATCGAAGTCTGTTCTATACTTTTGACCGGATAATGACTATATGAATTATAAATCATATTTTCCTGTCCTTGTTTCAGTACATGCTGCCCACCTGAAGCAAATACACGTACAGGTGGAGAGTCGATCATCCAGTTGAAAATATCAAAATGATGGCAATCTTTCTCTACAATCGCTCCACCCGATTTGGACTGATCATAAAACCAATCGGTCGGTGGAAAAGGATCACGAAACTCTTTGCACCACATTAATTTCACATCGCCTAAGCGTTCATTCGCTAATTCTTTTGCCATACGGCGATACAGATTCGAATAACGATAGACCAGCCCGATCTGCAATACTTTATTATGTTGAGCTGCCGCCGCAATAATAGCATCACAGTCTTCTAATGTATGAGCAACTGGCTTTTCCAAAAAAACATGTTTGCCTGCTTCTAAAAAAGCAACAGCTACTTCACGGTGCAAATAGTTAGGAATACTGATCACGACTGCATCCAGATCGTCCTTGTTCAATAATTCCCGATAATCTTGATAAATAACAGGTTGACTATTCGTTAATTCTTTTAACGTTCGTTCTACATTGGCTTCATGGGTATCACATATGTACAACACTTCACAATCATCTAATCGATCGAATCCGATACAATGATGCGAGCCCATATCGCCTACTCCAATAAATGCTAGTCTTATTTTCTCCATTTTTCCACACTCCATCATTTAATTTTGCGGCAAATTAAAATATAAACAATGTCAAATAAGCTAACTCAATACTAAGTATGACTTGATAGTAAAGTAGACATTGGCTCTTGTCAATCTATTTTATGCTTTTTCATGTTATATTTTGCCGCAATTTTAAGTTTAATTTCTTTTATTTTCTCTAAAATATCCAAATTTGAGGTTAAATTAGCTTGTATATGGAAAATAATTGACTTATAATGCTTATGTGATCTTACATAATATTTTTCTCAATTCTATTCATTTTAAATATTTGCCGCAAAAAAATAAGTTTATTGCTTATTTTCTAAAAGTCATGGGTAGATTAACTATTTAATACGTAAAGGAGGTGGTTGAACAGGGGAGGAAGCAGATCTTCAGTCACGAATAAACCGTATAAATACGAAGGAGGATGACGATGCAATTATTAAAATGGAGTACGAAGCGTCTTACTTTAATGTGGATCGTGTTAGTGATGTTATGTACACTGTTTGCCCCTTCAACCATGATTCAACAAAGTCAGGCAGCAACGATTGGAGTAGATGGTAATGCAGCCGATTGGAGTAGTATTAACGCTTTAACAACTAATACAGGTACTGCTCAGAGTCTCAAAGTAACGCAGAATAGTACTAACTTGTACGCTCTTGTTCAAGGTGCTGGTCTGAGCACGGCTACAGGAAGCTTCTGGCTCAATACAGACAATAATACAGCTACAGGTTACCAAGCTTCTGGCTGGGGTGTCACCGGTATTGAATGGATGCTCGAAAATAATACGTTATATCGTTACACCGGAGATGGCACAAGTTGGAGTTGGAATGCAATCAGCACTTTACCTGCTTCTCAATTTGTACGTAATTCTTCCACTATTGAGACTTCTATCCCATTGTCCACCTTGCAATTAGCAGTCGGCAATACGATAAAAATTGGTTATATTGATAACAATTCAGCAACTAACCGTCTTCCTGCCGCTTCACTGCTATTGCCTTTGTATACTATTGCTACAGATACACCATCAACAGGCACGACAACAGTGGTCACGCCTACAGAATTAGATAGCCCTCTTAATAATCCTTTTAAAGGTTGGTCTCCTTCTGCCAAATCGACTTCTTATCCGCAACAACACCGATTGGTATATGCAGGAGTCACATGGAAAGAATTAGAACCCACCAAAGGTAATTATGATTTCGCCGCGATCGAAGCGACTAACAATTTTGCATACTGGAAAAGTAAAGGAGTTAAAGTCGTATTCCGCCTTATTCTCGATAGCCCTTCTGGAAGTGCCCATCGCGATATTCCAGATTGGTTAGTCAATGATATTGTTGCTCAAGGTGAATCTGCTGGAGTAGCTTATAGTGATGCTACTGGAGGCATGGGCGCTGGTAACAATACAGGATTTTCTCCTAATTATAGTTCCACTTATTTGATTGCTCGCCATAAGCTAGCGATCGAAGCCATTGCTAATCGTTATAATACGAATGATCGTCCGGTCGCTTTTGTACAGATTGGATCGCTTGGACATTGGGGTGAATTCCATACATGGCCTTATGTTGGACCTAATGGAGAAACGAACTATACCGGAACATTCCCTGTTAATGCGATCTCTAATCAATATGTACAACATTATATTGATGCTTTTGCAGGCAAAGAAGATAAAATGCAATTAATGATTCGACGCAGTATTGCTCTTGCCAAAACCAATAATAAAGGGCTTGTCATGGGTATGTTTAACGATGTATTCGGAGACAAACCAAGCTTCGATGCCGATTGGGGCTGGTACACAGGAACGCAAAATGGCTACTGGGATGATATTGGTCAACAGCAACCTGCTCACAAAGATTTCTGGGAAACACGCATTTCGGGTGGTGAGTTCTATGGTGGTGCTTCGGGTATGAATGCAGCACTCACTACAGGTGCTGGATTTACTGAAACGTTGCGTCAGACGGAACTTAGTAAACCAAGCTGGCTCGGCCCTAACTCCCCTGCTTCTCTTGCTGTTGGAGGAACACTACAAGCCAATATCGATACGTTGAAAAAACGAATGGGTTATCATTTTGTCATCAAAGAAGTATCCCATCCGACTACACTTACAGGCGCTTCTGTAGCGGTAACAGTCAAAGTCGAAAATAAAGGCGTACAGCATTTCCCTTTTGCATGGCCGTTGGAAATTCAATTGCGTAAAGGAGATACCGTTGTTGCCAAAAAAACCACAACCGCTAATCTAACTACATGGAAAACAGGATCATATACAGTAACTGATTCGATTCCTGTGGCTAGTAGTCTTGCCGCAGGTACGTATGATATTGCAGTAGCGATTATCAATCCGGAGACCAATACACCGGGTGTCGATTTTGCCAATACAGGTAAATTGACAGATGGAGCTTTTAAAGTAAGCACGACTACAAAATAAGTATAGTGATAAAAGAAACACAACAACAAATAGATCTATTTTTGTTGTTTGTGTTTATAGTTATCTCTCTTTTTATGCTTTTCTTTATCTTTCTTTTTTAAGTAGATCAATAGTTGAATACATGATGATTGTATAGAGCAGAACGATTCCAAAGTACGCTTTTGGAACCGTTCTGCTTTATTTTGTAGTTAAACTTTTCGCAATTGGAGCAAAACGTAGTAAAATAGAAACATACGCTTTTTGATGACTGGATATGATCCTATCGGATTCAAGCAATGATCTCTATTTCCTAAGGAGGATATACAATTATGAGTTATGCTACATATTTTCAAGAACATCGTGAACACCATTTAAATGAGTTAAAAGAATGGTTATCTATTCCTAGTATTTCTGCTATCTCAGAACATAAGCCAGATATGCTACGTGCGGCTGAATGGTTAGCAGAAACGTTGAAAAAAGCGGGTCTCGAACATGTAGAGATTCATCCAACTGCTGGTCATCCAATTGTTACAGCGGATTATTTGCATGCACCGGGTAAGCCAACGGTATTGGTCTATGGACATTATGATGTACAACCGGTCGATCCATTACACTTATGGGAGACGCCTCCGTTTGAACCTACGATTCGTGGTGACAAATTGTTCGCTCGTGGCGCAACCGATGATAAAGGTCAAATCTTTTTGCATATCAAAGCAGTAGAAGCGATTCTAAAGCAAGAAGGAACACTTCCGGTAAACGTGAAGTTTTGTATCGAAGGTGAAGAAGAAATTTCTAGTGCGAATCTGCCTGCATTTTTGGAAAGCAATAAAGACATGCTATCTGCGGATGCTGTATTGATCTCGGATACGGCTTTGATCGAAAAAGGAAAACCTGCGATCTGCACAGGATTGCGTGGACTATGCTCGCTTGAATTTACGATTCATACAGCTAATACCGATCTACACTCCGGTAGCTTCGGTGGTGGAGTTCCAAATGCACTTCACTCTATCGTAGAAATACTGAACTCTTTGCATGATAAACAAGGTCGTGTATTGGTTGATGGATTCTATGAAGGTGTATTGCCATTGTCGGATGAAATGCGCAATGAATTTGTAAAACAAGCTTTCGATGAGAAGAAATTGCAACAATCGTTAGCGCTAGAATCTCTTCATGGTGAAGAAGGTTATTCCTTTGTAGAACGTGTCGGCGCTCGTCCAACACTTGAGATCAATGGATTGTATGGTGGTTTTCAAGGCGAAGGAAGCAAAACAGTTATTCCAAAAGAAGCCAGTGCCAAAATCACTTGTCGTCTAGTCGCTAATCAAGATCCTGCTTATGTATTGGATCAAATTATTAAGCATCTAGAAGCAAATGTACCAACCGGCGCAACGATTGATATTAAACCAGGTGAAAAAGCTCGTGCTTTCAATATCGATCCTTCTGCCGAATTGTTGCAAAAAGCGGCTGACGCCTTCAAAACAGTATATGGAACACGTGCATTATTCACTAAAGATGGTGGTTCGATTCCAATCGTTGAAGCATTTTCTCGTCTAATTGCTCCGACTGTAGTATTGATGGGCTTCGGCTTACCTGACGAGAACCTGCATGCTCCTAATGAACATTTCAACTTGGAGAACTTTGATAAAGGCTTGCTTACGATTGTAGAATACTTGAACCAAATCTAAAATTGGCATAGCCGCGATATACAGAATAGCAATCTACTCTGTATATCAATAATGATCCAAAGCAAACAGACTGCTTTCTAGATACCTATAGTCGGTATTGTAGAAAGCAGTCTGTTTTTAATAATTTGAAGATATCGTAAAAAGCTTGAACAGTTGTTACTTATAAGGTGTATTCTATTCCACCGTAGCTGTTACTGGTTGCGTTGTTCTCCATACCTTTATAGCGTTATGCAATCGTCCCATCGCTTCTTCTAATAAAGAACGTGAACATGCTACATTCATACGCATATACCCTTGACCTGTCGTACCAAACGCATTGCCATCATTCAGTGCAATCTTGGCTTGATCCAGTAAAAAAGAAACCAACTCCAATTGTTCCATCTGAAGCTGACTACAATCGATCCATAGTAAATAAGTTGCTTCTGGCAATCGCACTGATAATTCTGGTAAATGCTCCGCTATATACTGTTGTACATATTCCATATTGCGATACGTGTACTCCATACATTGCTGTAACCACTCTTGACCATGTGTATATGCTGCTTCTGTAGCGACCGCTCCAAACACATTAATTTGTCCGATCCCAAATTGATTAATTTTCAATGCAAATGCGTTCCGTAATTGTTCATTCGGGATAATAATGTTAGATGTGTTCAAGCCTGCAATATTGAATGTTTTGCTTGGCGCAGTACAAATAATACTCCGGTTTCTAGCAGATTCAGACAAGCTGGCATACGGAATATGAGAATGAGGTTCATGCACAAGATCACCATGAATTTCATCGGATACTACAATAATATTCCACTTCGCACAGAGACGTTCTAATTGTTCTAATTCGTTGCGTGTCCATACCCGTCCAATAGGATTATGCGGATTGCACAAAATCAACATTTTCACATGCTCATCTAGCACACTTTCTAAATGTTCGAAATCCATAAGATAATCTCCATTAGAATCTTGGATCAACGGATTTTCGACCAATTCTCGTCCATGTCCTTTGACAACACTATAAAAAGGAGGATACACCGGTGTCTGGATAATCACTTTATCCCCGGGTTCTGTATAAGTCTCTACAGCAAAATTCAGCGCAGATACCACACCTGGTGTAAATACGATCCAGTCCTGATCTATACTCCATTGATGCCTACGTTCCATCCAATTCACTATCGACTGATGATACTGATTGGTACGAACTGTATAACCAAGCACACCATGTTCCATCCGTTGCTGAATAGCTTCTTGTACAGGTAATGGCGCCGCAAAGTCCATATCTGCTACCCATAAAGGAATAACATCGTCTGTCCCAAAATGTTTACGAAGCGCATCCCACTTTTCTGAACTGGTTCCTATACGCGCAATTGTACGATCAAATGTTGACGTGTAATCCATTGCTGATTCCCCCCATAGCCCACTATCAGAATATTTTTATCTATTCATTATCTTTATCCCAGAATGAATTTAAGATATATTCATCATAGCATGTTTTGAAGGGTGTTCAAGTTATAATACTAATTCAAGTAATTCATCGACCGTTTCCAGATAGTAGTCTGCATCAGAACTACGCAAAGACTCTCCTACAGCCGCTACATTCATTTTGCCAGCTATCGCTGCTTCTACACCTGCTAGTGCATCTTCTACAACCAGACATTCTTCTGGAGCAATATCCAAGCGAGTTGCTGCTAATAAAAACACTTCAGGATCAGGCTTACTGCGCGTAATATCATTACCGTCTGCAATCGCATCAAATTCTTTATCCAGACCTATCTGCTTCAAAATCGTTGGTGTATTTTTGCTAGAAGAACCGATAGCAATTTTGATTTTATTTTTTTTCAATTCTTTCAGTGTATGTTCAACCCCTGGTAATAGATCGCTCGGGCTTAAATGGTGTAACGATTGGCGATAATACTCATTCTTTTTCTCTGCTAATGCTAATTTTTCTTTGTCTGTATACGTTTTGGTCGCACGTTGCAAAATAATATCCAGACTCTCCATCCGACTCACTCCGCGCAACTGATGATTGATCGTTTCGTTAAAAGGGATACCTTCTTCTTCACTAATTTTACTCCAAGCTTCAAAATGATACTGATCCGTCGATACGATAACTCCATCTAAATCAAAAATAACTGCTTTAATCGTCATAATTATTTCCTCCTCGGGTATGTTCAATGCTTGATAATGCTTGATAATGTTTGATTAGCAAAACTAAGTATGTTCTTTATTAAACACGAAACACGAATACTAGACAAAGAACGGTAAATTATATTTGCAGATGAATTGGGAAAATGGATACTTCCGTGTGACGTCAATCTCAGATACGGGAGGCTGGTAAAGGTAATATCGCTACACAAACGGATCATTCTTCTGATCGCTGTTAAGAATAGATATCTTTGAAATCTGCTTGCGCAGAGGATATCTATTCTTAAAGGCGAACGCTCCGCTTCTCCAGAACGATTCCGTTTGCTCCGCTAGAGGTGTTTATCTATATTATGGTTGTATATCATTTCTTAGTTTGGCATATGCCAGCAAACTTAATTTTCCTTATAAAATTAAGCAATAAGATTCCATTAATCTATTTTAATAACAAATAAATGTTGAGTGTATTCCTATCGTATTTGATCTATCAATTTAAGCTCATCAGAAATATTAGCAACTCCTAAGACCAAAAATAGCTTTCTTTCACCATATATGTTCTATCTATTCATCCTTCACCCATTCAAAATAAAATATACTATATTTTATTCCCTTATCCCTTTTTCTACCTCCCCCTCCCGATTGAAAATAGCCCACTACCTAACCCATCACTAAGGTTCTGCTTCCGACCAAGCGGAGGGAAAGGAATCGTTCAGCAGAAGCGAAGCGTTCGCCTTTAAGAGCAGATATCATCTGTTGAAAACAGAATCCAAGATATCTGCTCTTAACAGCGATCATATGAATGATCCTTTCCCACAGCGAAGTCACTCGCAACCTTTTCCACTCCCCCAACCCTCATCTTATTTTCAATCCCCCTTGTATCCATTTACATAAAAATAAAGATTGACGCTCTTATCGTTCACCATTATGATAGATTAATAATTGAGAACGATTATCATTATTAAGGAGTGTCATTTTATGAAAGCACGTGTAACATTACCAGCAACAATTCTTTTATCTTCTGTACTGTTTACCGCTTGTGGTAATCAAGCGCCTACTAATACAACAGCAGCTCCAGCAACAACAGAAGCAACTACCACAGAGTCAACAACTGCTACACCATCTACCGAATCGACTACAGCTTCTACAGCTGATTTCAAAAATGAGACCGAACAGTATCGTACATATGCGATCGGTGAGATTGATTCATTTGTAACCGAAACAGAGAAATTTACAGCAGCAGTCAAAGCCGGCAAGTTGAAAGAAGCTCAAGCGCTTTATGCTCCAGCTCGTATGCATTATGAACGGATCGAACCGATTGCAGAAGCTTTGGGAAATCTTGATCCTGATATTGATGCGCGTGCAGGCGATGTTGATGATAAAGACTGGCGTGGATTCCATAAGATCGAACAAGCACTTTGGGAAAAGAAAACAACAGACGGCATGAGCGAATATGCTGATCGTCTTCTACAAGATGCGCAATTGTTACGCGCTAAAGTGGAAACGGTTGACATTGATGCTAGTATGCTTGTGGTTGGAGCCGTAGAACTGCTGAATGAAGTCTCTTCTTCCAAAATTACAGGTGAAGAAGAACGCTACTCTCATACGGACTTGTATGATTTTGTCGCTAACGTAGAAGGTGCAGAAAAAATTTACGACATTCTCAAACCACGTTTGGCTGAAAAAGATGCTGATCTGGAAAAACAAATCGGTGAACGGTTTGAAGCGTTAAATAAAGAATTGGCTCCTTTTGCTACCAAAGACGGCGGTTATGTAACCTATGACAAACTGACTAAAGAAGATATTCGTACATTAAGTCAAAACCTTGATGCACTGGCTGAACCTTTGTCGCAGATGGGTACTATTTTAGGGGTGTAATCATAATGAGCAAAAAGAATTCATCCGAAGATCAACCAAAATCCACTTCAGTTCCATCTGAAGTGGATTCAACTTCTTCTACAGAAGTAAGTAACGAACCTCAAACTGGAGTATTCAAAAAGCCTGTTAGCCGTCGTGATATGTTGCGGTTAGCAGGCGCTTCTGGTGTTGGGCTTCTTTTGGGAAGTTCAGGCGCACTAGGTATCATGAAAGCTACCGGTCTCACCAAACAACCTGCGTCCGATACACCGGGTAGTGCTGAAAATGTAACAACTGGTATTACACATGGCGGGGATCAACATTCTTTTTATGGTACACATCAAGCGGGTATTGTTACGCCTAGTCAGAACTTTATGTGCTTTGCTTCATTTGATGTGACTTTAAATGATGCCGCAGGCTTACGCCGACTATTTCAAGCTTGGACTAAGGCAAGTGCTTCACTTATGGCTGGCGAATTGTTAGATGGGCAAAATGAAAATCCGAATCTTCCCCCTGCGGATACCGGTGAAGCGGCAGGGCTTTCTTCTTCCAACCTTACAATTACATTTGGTGCAGGCCCTGCTTTATTTGACCATCGATTTGGACTATCTGGCAAAAGACCAGCGAACTTTAAAGACCTGCCTGCTTTTAACGGAGACAATCTACAATCCGAATGGTGTGGCGGAGATCTAGCTGTACAAATCTGTGCTGATGATATGCAGGTCGCTTTTCACGCGATGCGTAATTTAATTCGAATTGCCCGCGGTTCGGCGGTTTTACGTTGGAGCCAAGAAGGATTCCAGCGCAGTAGTGCAGCTGATCCCAATCAAGCCACTCCACGAAATCTGATGGGCTTCAAAGATGGCACCGCTAATCCAAGCGTCAAAGACAACTCAATGATGAACGAAGTCGTCTGGGTGCAACCACAAGATGGTGCAGGCTGGATGACCAATGGTAGTTATATGGTCGTGCGCCGGATTCGGATGCGTATTGAAGTATGGGATCGTTCCAGTCTAGCAGATCAGGAAAATACATTTGGACGAGAACGAGTCAGTGGTGCTCCACTCGGTTCACATAATGAATTTGATCGCGGAGATATGGAAGCCAAAGACACTTCAGGTAAGCCTGTGATTCCAATGAATGCCCATATGCGTGTCGCTCGCGGAGACGGTACTATGCAAATTTTGCGTCGTCCTTATTCATATTCAAGTGGGATGGATAAAGTTACCGGACAATTGGATGCTGGATTGTTTTTTATTAGTTATCAACGCAGTATTGAAAAACAATTTATTCCGATGCAACAACGGTTAGCACAGATCGATGCGTTGAATGAATACATTCAGCATATCGGAAGTGCTGTTTTCGCTTGTTTCCCGGGTGTACAGCAAGGCGGTTATATCGGCGACCAGCTGGTGTGACGGCTTGAGTAATTGCTTATTTAGACAGGTTATAGAGATATGTCTTTTTTACAATAGTGATTTTTGAAATACAGTCTAATCAGTATGATCGTTATTTATTTTGATATGGAAAAGAGGGTTCTAGGCTATGCGTAAAAGTGCCCTGTTGATCAGGTTTATGCTTTGCTTGAGTCTATTGATAGTCTTATCTGCTTCTGCTTGGAGTGTAGCCCTATCTACTGCACAAGCTGCTTCTAATGATTCTACGGAAGTAGATCAACTTTTGCCACTGGTAGGTAGTGCTCTTGTAGATGCCGGGCAACAAAAGTGGACAGATGCAAAACAGGAATTAGATACATTTGCTACAGCATGGAAAGCTATCGATACATCGGCGGCTCCAACTGAAGCCAATGAAGTAAACACAGCTTTGACCGATGCTCAAACAGCTCTTGGCAAATCGTCTACTGATCCCAAAGCAGCTACCTCTGCTCTAGGGACATTAGCACGTGCAGTCAATACATTTGCCGAAGCTGGTCAAGCCAAAAGCAGTGCAACAAGTAGCAGTACCGGGCCTTCTCAGCAGGGACTCACAGCAGTTAAAGTCATTTTGCCTTTAGCGGATACAACGATTGAACATATCGATCAGCACAATTGGCAAGCTGCTCAAGACAGTTACAAACAAATTGTTAATTCGTGGCCTGATGTAGAGAATGCGATTCGTGCCGATAATTTCACAGTGTACAGTCAGCTTGAAGTTAAAATGAGTATGATTCGTGTTGCACTTCAAGCAGACCCTCCACGTGAAGAACAAGCCAAAGCAGACACTCAAGCATTGATTACTTTACTGAACGAATATGCAGCAGGCGATATTGCGGATACTGCTCCTGCAAGTGGTACGGTTCGTTTGAGTGATGCTGTCACTTTACTACAACAAGTACAGACTGCTGTAACTAATCAAGATCAGACCCAAGCTTCTGATCTTATGACTCAATTCATCTCAATGTGGCCGTTGGTTGAAGGAGAAGTACAGATCTCTTCTGCTTCTACGTATACAGCTATTGAAAATGAAATGGCTGAAGTTCAAGGATATCTGGTATCTAATCCTCCCCTATGGTCACAAGCGAATACAGTGATTGTGACGATGCTTGATGAATTAACACCTTTAACTTCCAAAACATCTTATACCGCATGGGATGCCGCTATCATTTTGCTACGTGAAGGTCTGGAAGCGATTTTGGTTTTAGCTGCTTTGCTAGCTTATGCCAAACGTAGTGGTAGTCGTACTGCCGGCAACTATATCTGGTCTGGTGCTATTTCCGGACTGGTGCTTAGTGGCGTGATGGCAGCGATCTTCGTGTATGCTTTCTCTCAAGTGTCTAGTAGCGGAAGTACTCGCGAAATGATTGAAGGTATTACCGGTCTGGTCGCTGTTGTGATGATGCTTAGTGTAGGGCACTGGTTACATCAGAAAGCTAATTTAAAAAACTGGAATACGTATATTGAAAATCAGGTCAGTGGCGCTTTGGAACGTGGTAGTCTGTGGTCGTTAGCTATCGTTTCTGGACTCGCTATTTTGCGTGAAGGTGCAGAGACTGCTATTTTCTATATTGGAATGGCTCCAGCGATAGCCCTTTCACAATTGATCTTAGGTATAGCGATTGCGTTAGTGATTCTAATCGTCATTGCTGTACTGATTATCAAGTTCAGTGTGAAGTTGCCGATTCGTCCATTTTTCTTAACGGCCACCGTATTGATCTATTATCTCGTTTTCCGTTTTCTGGGGGAAAGTATTCATGCACTGCAAGTGGCAGGTAAATTCCCTGCTCATACAGTTGCTGGATTGCCTTCGATCAGTTGGATCGGTATGTATCCGACATGGGAGACCTTTATCCCACAAATGATCGTACTGATCTGGATGGTATGGAGATTGATTTTACCTGAATATCGTAGCCGTAAACAAACAGCTTAAATGGCTATAATCCGCTACAATCATGATTATAAAATAAAGTATATCGAAAGAGTCTATATCCTTTTATATAAGGGTATAGACTTTTTTTGTTAACATACTATATATAATCCATTCTATGTATGATTGATCATACCAAAGGAGAATACGATGAAAATTATTTTTATACGTCATGGTCAGGGCGAACATACCTTATCTCCAACAGAAAGCCTACATATAAACCATCCCTCTTTAACGGAAAAAGGAAAACAACAAGCACAGCAATTAGCACACACATTCCCTTTACATACCGATGATACGATAGTTATAAGCCCTACTCGACGCACGATTCAAACTTCTCTGATCTGGTCACAAAATATATCTTGTACGCTGATCGTTCATCCATTTGTCGGTCCGCGAATGTTTCCTTTATTAGCACCAGATCAAGCTTATAGTTGTGATCAAATATTGCCTTTGCACCAAATAAGATCAGATTATCCTTCGGTTCGTATTGCAGAATGCTCACAGCACATATGGAGAGGCGGAATAAATACAATCAGTGAGCAAGAATTCAGCACAGTTGCAGATCAGTTTATCACATGGTGTCGTCAACAAGACCAACCTAGAATCTATATTGTCACGCATGACGGAACAATCAATGCTTACCGCTCCTATTTCGGAGAATCAGTCACCCGTCATCATTTTTTACAAGAATCTCAATCTTATGTATTACATATATAAGCGTGCTAAATCATACCCTTTATGAAGTATGATCTACACTGTGAATAACGTTGCTCCAAAAAGAATATTTATAGGTTGCAATCTTGTTTATGGTGCTTTAAGATAATGGTGAAAGAAAATAATTTTCTCTATATATAATTAAAAAATAAAAATAATTTTCATTAAGGAGGATTAAACTTGTCTCCTATTTTGCATATGTTGGAGCAACGCATCGAAAGTTTATCTCCTCAAGAGCGCCGACTGGCTCATTATATTTTACAACAACCTTCTACTGTGATCCGTATGGGGATTACACAGCTAGCTACTCAATGTGGCATTAGTCCTGCTACAGTTACTCGGTTTTGCAAAACGTTCCATTTCGAAGGATTTCCTGATTTTAAAATGAAGTTAGCTAGTGAATTAGCACAACAATCGATTCCAAGTTCTTATCAAGATATTATTGCAGGTAATCCGCTAGCAGAGATTGTCAAAGCGATAGAAACCAATCATATTACATCGATTAATGATACAACCCGTCTTCTGGATCTACCTAAGCTTGAACAAGCTATCGGTTATCTTACCCGTGCGCGTCGTATAGATCTATACGGTATTGCAACTTCGTCGATCGTCGCGCAAGACTTTTATCAGAAATTAATTCGGATCGGTAAAAATAGCACATCGTTCTCTGATTCTCATATGCAGATCACTTCTGCTTCTACCCTTTCTTCAGAAGATGTAGCTCTAGCGATCTCTTATTCCGGGGAAACGAAAGAAACGATTGATGCTCTTTCTTGTGCCAAAGATAATGGAGCCACTGTGTTATCACTTACTCAATACAGCAACAATAAATTAGCTTCGATGGCGGATATTGCATTATTCTCTTCGTCTCTTGAACAAGGAGTACGCCGCGGGGATATGGCTTCACGAATCGCTCAGCTTCATATTATTGATATTTTGTTTACCGGTATGATCAGCGCTCAATTTAATGATTCTGTTGCTAAGTTGGAACTATCTTATAAAAATGTGCAACGCTATCGTAAAGACTCGGGAGGTTTTTAATAATGGCTAATGTAATCAAAGTGACTCATGAAGAAGATTTTCACAAAGTAGCTGCTCATATTGTCGCTAGTCTGGTACAGACTTCTCCTCGTGCAGTATTAGGGCTTGCTACAGGAGGCACACCTGTAGGATTGTATCGTGAATTGATTCAGATTCATAAGCAAGGATTAGTTAGTTTTGCCAAAGTAAAAAGCTACAATCTGGATGAATATGCAGGTCTGCCTACCGATCATCCTGCTTCTTATCGTACATTTATGAATGAGCATTTATTTAACCATATTGATATTAATCTTGAAAATACACATGTACCAGATGGACAAGCGACTGATCTGGATGCTGAATGTCGTCTGTATGATGAAATGTTGTCTGAAGCCGTTATTGATCTACAAGTTCTAGGTATTGGACATAATGGTCATATTGGATTCAATGAACCCGATGATAGCTTGAATCCTGCTACTCATGTCGTGACTTTATTAGAACAGACGCGAGAAGCTAATTCTCGTTATTTTGATTCGATCGACGAAGTTCCTGCACAAGCGATTACGATGGGTGTCGGTAGTATTATGAAAGCCCGTCAAATACTATTGCTAGTACGTGGTGCAGACAAAGCCGAAATTATCCATCGCGCAGTTACAGGTCCGATTACAACCCAATGCCCTGCTTCACTGTTACAATTGCATTCCAATGTTACGGTGTTGCTGGATGCTGAAGCCGGGAGGTTGTTTCAGTAATGCCGATCTCAACAGACATAACTCATTCATTTCAAATTATTCATGGGCGTGTGGTAACACCTACACATATTATTGAAAATGGAACTGTGCAAGTACAAGATCAAATGATTACGTATGTGGGTTCAACAGCCAATGCTCCTATATGGCAACACCAGACTACATACGATGCTCAAGGTGGCTTGGTGATTCCTGGCTTTATTGATATTCATGTGCATGGTGGAATGGGTGCAGACTTTATGGATGCTGATCCACAAGTATTGGACACGATTACTACTTTTCACGCCAGTCAAGGAACAACTGCTATTCTAGCTACGACGATGACAGCACCTCATGCGGATATCGATCATGTATTAGAACAGGTCTACAATTATATGCATCATGGACAAATGCCAGGTGCTCAAGTCGAGGGTGTTCATCTGGAAGGCCCATTTATCAGTCCGAAATGGCCGGGTGCTCAAAATCCAGAACATATCGTATTACCGAATATCGAATGGTTAGAACAATGGGAGGCACGTTATCCCGGGCTGATCAAGCAACTTACTCTCGCTCCTGAGCGGGAAGGTGCTTTGGAATTAATCTCATGGTTACGTGAGCATGGAATTACAGCCGCTGCCGGACATACAGATGCTTCTTATGAAGAGGTTATGGCGGCTGTAGAAATGGGGCTTAATCACGCAGTTCATACATTTAATGCCATGACTCCACTGCATCATCGCAAACCAGGAGTCGCTGGTGCTGTACTAAGTACTCCTGCTATTCATGCTGAAGTGATAGCCGATGGCATTCATGTTCATCCTGCGGCGGTTGCTTTGCTAGCACAGTTAAAGCAAGCCCATAATCTTATTCTGATTACGGATGCGATGTCTGCGGCTGGACTTGGAGATGGTCAGTATATGCTTGGCGATCAACCTGTAAATGTGATCAATGGGATAGCGACATTACCGGATGATAGTGGAACACTAGCAGGTAGCCGCTTAACAATGATCGAAGGTTTCCGCTTTTTGATCCAGCAAGCAGGGCTATCGATTATGCAAGCTTCTGCTGCCGCAAGTGGTAATCCTGCTCGTGAACTAGGCTTGTATGAACAGACAGGTAGTCTAGATATTGGCAAACGTGCTGATATACTGGTGCTGAATCCTGAAATGGAATTACAGCATATTTTTATCAAAGGATTGCTCAAATCTTACCGTTAATATGCAATAGATAAGCAAGTTCTCCAGGTATAATTACTAGAGAACTTGCTTTTTTTGTTGTATTTATACTCAAATTATTATTTAAAGATAAACTATTGATTAACTTTTGGTCATATGTTATATTCTGAGTACCATTTTTGATGAGACAGGAGTTTACTTTCATGAAAGAAAAACGTCTACAACATCTAGAAGATTATATCCATTCAGTAGGTACCGTCTCTTTAGATGAACTTTGTGAATATTTTAACGTTTCTAAAAATACAGTACGTCGTGATGTAAATCAGATTTTAGAAAAGGGAACGATTCAAAAAGTATACGGTGGTGTTACATCCGTCACTCCTGCTTTGATCCCATTTGAAAATCGTGATCATACCAATCATCCCGAAAAAGTAAAAATCGGCAAACAAGCAGCGGCATTAGTACAAGATCAAGATTTGATTTTTATCGACTCCGGTACAACCACACGTAATATTGTTGAATTTCTTCCGTCCTCTCAACAGTTAACCATTTTGACCAATAGTCTGGATGTGATCAATGCGGCTGTTGCTTTTGAAAATATTACATTGATTACGATCGGTAATCGCTACAAACGCAAAACCAAATCGTTTGTCAGTATTGATGATCTACATATTTTAGATAAGTACAATATTAGTAAAGCTTTTATGGCGGCAACTGGAGTATCCATTGCGCATGGTTTGACGAATTCAGATATTTTGGAATATGAAATAAAAAAGCGAATAGCTGAAAAAGCACAGGCTGTCTATTTACTTGCAGATGCTTCCAAATTCGGCAAGTCTACTCAGCTTACGTATGCTCCTTTGCAAGAGGTCGATGTGCTAATTACTTCTGGCACCTTATCTGATGAATATCATTCGTTCTGTCGGGAGCATCAGATTGAATTATATATTTGTAAATAAACGATCCAAAAAGACAATTCTTTTTTCTAAGTTATGATTAGAGAAAGCATTGTCTTTTTGGTATAAAATATTATTTGTTCTGCTGATTGGATCATTCATAAATATCTGCTATACCGTGTGCATCGCCTGACCACTGGTACCAAACTCTTGCATTTTATTTTGAACTACTTGTTGGATAGCTTCTGTACCGGGTGTAAGAATGTGACTAGGATCGTAAAGTTGAGGATTCTGGTTCAGCACTGTACGTACGGCTGATGCCCATGCCTGAATACATTCAGTATTAACGTTAATTTTGGCATGCCCTAATTCGATTGCTTGCCGAATCTGATGTGCTGGAATACCTGAACCTCCATGTAACACTAACGGTACACCTGTGAGGTCGGAAATATGTTTCATTTCAGCGAATCCAAGTAGAGGTTCTCCTTGATAAGGACCATGTACAGAACCAAGAGCAGCGGCTAGTGCATCTACTCCTGTTTCTTTGACCAGTCGATCACATTCAAGCGGATCTGCGTATTGGATACCTCCGATCAATCCATCTTCCATCCCACCAACAGTGCCAACTTCTGCTTCAACAGATACACCAAAAGAACTAGCATACTTTACGACTTCTAGCGTCATCGCTATATTCTGTTCAATAGGATAATGTGAACCATCAATCATTACTGAACTGAATCCATTATCAATAGCTTGCTTGCAGTGTTCTACACTCATTCCGTGATCTAAATGCAAAGCAACCGGTACAGTAATCGATAATTCTTGTATCGACTTATCGACAATAGCTGCTATTAAAGCATATCCTCCAAGAAATGATACCAGTCGATCAGAAGCCGCCAAAATAACAGGTGCTTGCTCTGCTTGAGCAGCTCTAAGAATAGCTTGTACCCATTGCACACCATTAATATTATATTGCCCTACTGCATATCCATCAGCTTGCGCTTGAAGTAACATCTGTTTCATAGATACCGTTCTCAACTTCATCTCTCCTTATTATCATTTTGCATTTAGAAGAGCATATCTTGTTGTGGTTTAACTTCAAATCTAGCATGCTATCCGTAGATCATTAAAAGATAGTTAAAGAAAATATTAATACTGTTTAGCTGTTTTTAACTTTTCTTGTTGCGCCGCAAAAACACGCTGAATGCTTTCGTGATCAGATACTTCGGCTACTCCTACATTCCACCAGCTCTCATATCCATGAGTCATCGTTTTCGGTAATACTTTGATCTCAATCAATGTAGAAGATACCTGTTGCTGTGCATCTGCCAGAGCATCTTGCAATTGCTTGATATTGTTCACTTTGTACGATTTGGCTCCATAGGCTTCGGCTATTTTGGCATAATCAATATTTAATATACGGTTGTCTCGCGTACGGAATTCGCACAAATAACTGCCTCCACCGTTCTCCATCTGTAGATTGTTAATACAACCAAAGCCTGCATTATCAAAAAGAATAATATTGATCTTATGATGATATTGAATAGCAGTAACCAACTCGGAATGTAACATTAAAAAACTTCCATCACCCACAATAGAATATACTTCTTGATCAGGAGCGGCTAACTTAACACCAAGCGCACCGGATACTTCATAACCCATACAAGAATATCCATATTCCAGATGATACGTATTGGTAATGCTCGGATTCCAAATCCGTTGCAGATCACCTGGCAACGATCCTGCTGAACCAACAATAATACTATCTGCTGGTATAGATTCATTCATAGCGATCAAAGCCGTAGTCTGTGGCAACTCGGTCTGAAGTGCATCTGCATATTCATTAAGTGCCGCTTGATCAAATTGATTATCCACTTCTGGCGTAAAGTCTGTACGGTTAAATGTAATCTGACTTAATCGTTCTCGCTCTTGATCCCACTCTGCTTTGAGCTCCTGTATCTGATTACCAAATTCACTGGTATATCCTTCCAACAGTGAAGCCAGTTGTTCTAATGTTACTTTTGCATCCGCAACTACTTGAAAAGCATCTAATTTGTACGCTTGAGAACGACTAACATTAATATTCAAAAATTGACCATGTTCAAAATCAAACGCCGTTTTGGAAGAGGTTGCAAAGTCAGTATAACGTGTACCGATACCAATAATCAGATCCGCTTGCCGAGCTATTTTGTTAGCCGCTAATGTACCGGTAACTCCTACCCCACCTAGGTTGTTCGCAAATGTATATTCAACAGTCGCTTTACCTGCTTGTGTCTCTACTAATGGAATATGATGCTTTTCAGATAATTTTTTTAATATATCGCCTGCTTCTGAATATTTAGCTCCACCACCGACAAGAATAACCGGATGGCGACTTGCTTTGATCAATGCTACTGCTCCTGTTAATTCACGTGTGGTTGGCAATTTGCGATCTACATAATGTACACGACGAGCAAAAAAGGTCTCATCATAATCATAAGCTTCCCCTTCTACATCTTGCGCAATACAGATCGTCACAGGCCCTGCTTTGGCAGGATCGGTCATCACTTCAAAAGCTCGCAGTAAACTAGACATCAATTGTTCCGGGCGAGTAATACGATCCCAATAGCGTGATAACGGTTTTAAAGCATCATTGGTTGTCACTGCGGCACTGTATTCTTGCTCGATTTGTTGAAGCACCGGATCAGGCTGGCGGGTAGCAAATGTATCTCCCGGTAGAAAAAGTACCGGAATCTGATTGGCAAGTGCTGTTCCTGCCGCCGCTGCTAGATTGGCGGCTCCTGGTCCTACAGAAGTAGTGACTGCATATATTTTTTGGCGTAGCATTTGCTTACTATAGGCAATCGCCGCATGAGCCATGCCCTGTTCATTTTTACCTTGTATCACTTTGAGATGACCGGATTCTTGTTCTAATGCTTGACCGATCCCAAGTACATTGCCATGTCCAAAAATGGTAAATATCCCTTCTACAAAAGGAAATTCGTTCCCATCTATATGGATATATTGCGCATTCAAAAAACGAATTAATGCTTGTGCTGTTGTAAGCCGAATCGTTTGCATTATTTCACCTCGATCTGTATTGTGCCTCTGTCTCATCTGCTGCAATCAATTGTTCAATCTGACTTACTGTAGGCATCGCTTCAGAAGAACTATGCTTGCTAACCACGATCGAAGCAGAAGCACTACCATATTTGAGCGCTGTAGCAATATCTTTACCTGCAAATAAAGCATACAAAAAAGCAGAAGCATACGAATCGCCAGCACCAAATGTTTTTAACACTTTAGTCATATATGCTTTGCTTTGAAAAACATCGCCTGACTTTGTATACGCATATGATCCTTCGATTCCATGCTTGATCACAATCAATTGAGGCGTATGCTGAAATAAATAAGCGATCGTCTGCTCATTTTCTCCTATACGATTTTCCAAAATATCAAATTCATCTCGTGTGCCGATGATAATATCTGCTTGTTCTGCAACCAGTGTATAGTAGATCGAGGTCTGTTCTTTGGATGTCCATGTATACGGACGATAATCCAATTCAAAAATCACTTTCACCTGATGCTTGCGAGCGAGGCTCACTGCTTTGATAATAGCTTCTCGTGAGGGGCTTTGAGATAAGGCAGTGCCTGATACCAGTAGAACGCTTGCTTGTTTAATATAATCTTCGCTTACTTCATCAGGCTCCAGATAAAGATCTGCTACATTTTCGCGGTACATCAGAATACTGCATTCTTCAGGGCTTTTGATCTCGGTAAAAGCAAGCCCTGTTTTGTGACCTGCCTGATCAATCACGACTCCTGTAATATCAATACCTAGATTCTGAATATAATTTGAAATAAAGCGACCATGTTGATCATCTGCAAGCTTACCGATAAACCCTGTTTTAAGCCCTAATTTGGAACTGCCAATCGCGATATTAACAGGCGATCCGCCTACATATTTGGTAAAGGTCATCGTTTCTTCCATAGGACGATTATATTCAGTAGCATTCAGATCAATACATGCTCTTCCGATCGCAATCATATCGAATACACGGTCACTTTTTAATTCGAATTTCATCTGTACTTCCACTCCGTTTCCTTCACAATTTTCGACTTGATGATCTGCTTAACGTTGCAATATCCATTCGTGATCAGGATCGTTGTGGAATTTCCAGATGCGCTTGGGCCCTGCCATAACATTCAGATAATAAGACGTGTATCCATCAGGTACACCTACAGGATGATATCCAGCAGGAACGATAACGACATTTCGATGTTCTACCGCCATCGTCTCATCGATCGAGCGATCATCTGTGTATACCCGTTGAAAAACAAATCCTTGTACCGGATCGATTTCATGATAATACGTTTCTTCTAATAAAGATTCAGCAGGCAACATATCTACATCATGCTTATGTGGTGGATAACTTGACCAGTTGGCACTTTCTGTGATCACTTCAACCACTAATAGACTATTCACAGTCTGATCAGAATCTGGCAAAATATTATGCACAAGCCGTTGATTATTATATTTACCACGATGTTCTACGCTATTTTCACTAGCTGGAATAAGACGAGTTGGACGTTGTACAGATGAAGGTGAATAACATAATGCTACTCTAGCTATCGTCTCTGCGGTCACTACAAAAGAACGATCATTCGAGATATAGACGCTATCTGTAGGCTTTTTCTCAAACACACTTGTTCGTGTCCCTACTCCTGCAAAAGTCTGTTCATGATCACTAACGGTGATTGTACCGGTCACTGCTACAATACAACATTCTGTTCGACCTAATACTTCATCGTATAGTGCACCGGGTTCCAAGTCGATCATTTTGAATCCTACATAATGCAGTGGTGAATGATCTGCGTTGACTTCATGCAAAAGGGTGACACCCGGACGAATATTTTGTTGTTGAGGCTTACGCAATAATGTACTCATCATGTGCCATCTCCCTTATTCAAACGTCGGTGTCACATAACGAGCAGTGACTACTTTTTTGTGCGTGTAAAAGTCTACGCTGTCTTTGCCGTTAGCATGCAATGTACCAAAAAATGAAGATTTCCAACCGGAAAAAGGGAAAAATGCCATCGGAGCAGGTACACCCAGATTCACACCTAACATACCTGCATCTATATGTTCACGGAAATAACGAATCGCTGACGCATTGGATGTAAAAATACACGCTCCATTTGCAAATTCAGACCGATTAGCCGTTTCAACTGCTTCTTTCAAATGCTTCACTCGAATAATCGATAATACCGGAGCAAAGATTTCATCTTTCCAGATGGTCATGTCTGTCGTTACATTTTCAAAAATAGTCGGCCCGATAAAATAGCCTTCATTCGAAATCTGTTCACGTCCATCGCAGACTAATGTAGCGCCTTCACTGATTCCTTTTTCAATATAGCCTATCGTACGTTGCTGATTTTCTTCCCGAATAACCGGCCCCAAAAACACTCCATCATCAAGACCGTTACCGATAGTGATCTCGCCTGCTCTTTCTTTTAACCGTTGTATAAATGCGTCAGCAATGCCTTCTTCAACAGCAACTACAGCACAAGCCATACAACGCTCACCTGCCGAACCAAAAGCAGATGCAATCACATTCGTTACCGTATCTTCAAGATCAGCATCGTTCAATACAATCGTATGATTTTTGGCTCCGGTTAATGCTTGTACACGTTTGAGGTTATTGCTTCCACGCTTAAATACATATTCTCCTACAGGCTTTGAACCGACAAATGAAATAGCTTGCACAGACGGATGATCCAATACACCATTTACGACATCATGCGCGCCGTATACGATATTGAATACTCCTTTGGGTAGACCTGCTTCTGTAAATAATTCCACCAGACGTTTCGTTAATAGCGGTGTGCGTTCAGAAGGTTTGAGAATAAAAGTATTTCCCAGTGCAATAGCCATCGGGAACATCCAACAAGGCACCATCATAGGAAAGTTAAATGGAGCAATGCCACCGACTACACCAATAGGATAGCGGTAATTAACAGCTTCTACATCTGTTGCGATTGAAGCGAGTGAATCTCCCATCATCAATGTAGGTGCACCTGCGGCAAACTCTACATTTTCTATCCCACGCCCTACTTCTCCAAGCGCTTCTGTTAGATTTTTCCCATTTTCAATAGTGATAAGACGAGCTAATTCTTCTTTATGAGTAGATAATAATTGTTGGAAATTGAACAGAATTCGAGCACGACGGGGAACAGCTACTTTTTGCCAGGATTGAAAAGCTTGATGTGCGACTTCAACGGCATAATCAATATCTTCTTTGGTAGAAAGAGGGACTCTGGCGATAATTTCTTTGGTCGCTGGATTATATACATCTTCGTAGACTGTTGTTTTGCTTTCTACCCATTCTCCATTGATATAATTTTTCAACTTTTCTACTGCTCGTGCTTCTGTCATTTCTGTTCCTCCTCTAATCAATACACATCATAAAAGTTAACTGTACTATCCATATTATTGTTATATTTTGATTCATTTATCACTTTTTGATTATGTTTTGATTAATTTATAGTTAGATATTATTATCAATTTTACCTACAGTCAATCATTTTATGTAACCATACTGCTTTTTGGCAAAAATAAAAACATCTTTTACAGAGTATAGGATCGACTCTATAAAAGATGTTAGTTATCCATAGTTCTATAATGTATATCTATGACATACCGCTTTGAACTTATTGGTGAGCAGATGATGAAGTTATCGCTTGCGCGGCTTGAATCACTTGCTTGATCGATTCTGACGGCAACCGATATGCCCATTGATGAGCAGGATCGACCACCTCAATATAAGCAGAGTTATCGGGAGACTGGAATCCTTGATAAGTCTCGGTCACTGTTCGCTCCCCTTCCTTACGAGTAACCTTAAGAGTGAATACAGGCGACTTGGAAGATAGCTGAGAAGCCGGTTGTGGCAGTTGATCGGTTGGAATATTTTTGATACTATCGGTCAAATTAGAAGCTTGTTCACTACTAATCGAATGACCATTAAATGTCCAGCGATCTTGACTTGGATCTTCCAGATTGGCTTGATGTTTTAAAGTCCACTGATTGTCCTGATCTTGACCTGTCCAGCTCAAAGCTGTCATATATTGATCATCCCAACCGAATGGAGTCGTATCCACGAAACTAAATACAGTCGCTGATAAGTCTGTAACTGTCTGCTGAGATAATTGAATAATAGCTCCTTCATTTAAGCGTGCATAGTAATACCCATCTGTTGGTAATTTGCTACCAATATAGAGCCTATCCTGCTTGCCATCTGTTGATGTAAGTACAATCGTAGGTTGCTTGGTATCTATCCCATATTTGGCAACATCGGTCGGTTGATTTTCGACAATAGCATGTACTGTTGCTGCTTGCAGTGTAGTCAACCAATCTGTAATTGCATACGCATTGGTCGGATAGCTTGCAGGTGTACGCATTTGCCATTGATTTTGTTTATTTTCTAAAGTGATCGATGATGGTGTTGTAGTGGTTTTTGCATCATCTGATAAAGATTTCACTTCGATTTGCTGCACGTTAGCAGGTGTAAATGTAATCCATTTCGCTTCCACAGGAGCAGTCTGATCTTGTTGAAAAAAGTTCTGTGAATAGGCATAGGCTCCACCTAATAGCAAAATCGCCACCATGATGATCGTTGGCATCCATTTACGAAGTTGCACGATCTGCACGACTCCTTTCTATCCTCTACGTCGTCTCCACCATAGTACAATTCCTACAATGACAAATAACAAAGGAAATACAATAACCGTTCCAATAAAAATGATTTTCGCTTGAGATAACGATAAATTAGCAGTCTGGTATTGCTCTTGCTCTTGTGGTCGAATCGTAATTTTATTCGAATTTCCCAGTAGATCATTGATACTATTCAGTGCAAAATCCAAATTCGCTTGTTGTACTATCTCCTGATCCATCATAAATGTAGACCCGCCCAAAATCACAGCTTTCGGTTCACCTTTAGCATCTGCTACAGCAAAACCAAGATCGAATGGTCCTGCAAGGTCTTTGGTATCACGCTCTGTTTTGGATTCTAGTAATCCAGATAGATTCGTTTCTCCATAACTGTTACTTGAAGAAGTCAGTAATGGCGTAGTTGTCCATCCTTTCACTGCTTCTAACTGCAATCCTATCGACAGTGACATCATCGTATACAATTTATTTGCCGCTAATTTGGCTGTAATCTCATGTTGCCCGTAGTCTGGAATAATCGTAAGTGGATCGTATAATGAAGTGTCTTTGGGTTCTACCGCTACAGCATGGGTATCTTTGACACCATACATACTCATCAAAGAGTCTAAGTTTTTCCAGCTACTGCTCATTTTTTCATTAAAGCCAAGCGATAAAAATAACTTACCACCATTGTTCAAATACTGCTTAATCAGCTTGGTTTCTCCATCGCTCAAATCATTTTGCGGTCCAATAATCATGAGCAGATTAGCATCTTTTGGAATTGATCCTTCTTGCAATAGCGACAGATCACTTATAGTAATATGTTCTTCTTTTAAATGATTCATCAGTGTACTCATATCTGTCGTTGCAAATTCATTATGTCCGTTAAGCAAATATGCTTTGTGTGTCGTAGATGAAGATAGCGATAACAGACCTGACGTTAACTTTTCTTCACCACTAAATTGATAAGATGCACTGGCTTCCGCGCTTTCTGCACTCATATCACTAGCTCCTGCACCATCAGCGAACATATCGTAGACAGGAACAATTTTGGTAGTATCTCCTTTTTTCAATACTACTGCACTTTCGGTAACGCCATATTGCTTCGCAAGTGTCGGATTGGTCAACAGATCATACGTTTTGACTTCTAGCTTGCTGTTTACTTTATGGTATTCTGCTAATAAATCAGTCACTTCGCGGGTATATACTTCTGCATCCTGTGAATTTAGAAAAACAAGAGCTTCAACATTCTGATCCAATCCTTGCAGGGTGGTGATCGTCTGATCGGATAATGTATATTGTTTGTTTTTGGTTAGATCAACTTGAAATGTTCCGATCGAATTAAGAAATAACGTCAAAATAATAAAAATACCAATAACGGCTACCGAAAATACGACTGCATTTGTGCCTTGTATCCATTTTTTCATTGTGCTCACCTCCACCTTTTCCGTTCCACGACTTGTATACTCAGTACAAGGAACAATAACGATAAGGTGAGATAGAACAGAATATCCGGTCCATGCAGTACACCTTTGACTAGATTATCAATGCGGCTGGATATGGAAAAAGGCTCTAGCCATTTCTGAGCGATATCTGAATTCATCGTAAAGGAATCTATTATCCATAACCCTAGCAATAATACAAAAGCGATCACAGCCGATACCATCTGGTGTTGAGACAGACTGGAAGCAAATAATCCGATCGCCATCATGGCAGCGCCTAGTAAAAATACCGCTAACAAAGATAACAACAACATCGGTATATTCATCGTACCGAAAAAAGACATCGTGATCGGATACACCAGATTGCAAGCAATCAATACCAGTAACAATCCAAGAGAAGCTAAGTATTTACCGATTACAATCTCGGTGACGGTTACAGGGGAAGTCAGTAACAATTCATCGGTTCCTTGTCTAAATTCTTCGGATATCAAACGCATCGTTAATAACGGAATAATAATCAATAACATAAAAATCGTATTGCCCAAAATCAAACGGTAATCCAGTATACTTGGCTGGTAACCGACAAAACTAACATAAAACATATAACTAGACAGCAATACATAGACCGCTATCGCAAAATACGTTGTTGGATTCAAAAAATACAACTGTAATTCTTTAGAACATATTGCCCACATGCGTCTCACTTGGTTGTGTCCTCCTTCGGTAAAGGAGTATCTAGATCATCCACAGAAGTTGAATTTACATTACCATCAGATGGAGAATCGGTTGTTAATTTGGCAAATAGTTCTTCCAGACTCTGACCTTCTTTACGCATTTCCAGTACAGGAATCCGTGCTTCTGCTAATAAAAGAGACAACGATTCTCTAAAGTCTTCTTGGTCGATTCCTGTTAATTTAATCGTAATCAATTGCTCTTGTTGTTCATTGGTATGAGAATACTGAAATTCAGTATGTGCAAAAGCAGCATGTTCCAGTACAGATCGTACGATTGCAGGCTTCGATTTCACTTCCAATTGCACCTGGAAATTCTGCTGTAACGAATCACCAATATGATCAGCATCGCGATCCAGTACTAATTTGCCTTCATGGATAATTAACATCCGATTGCACAGCATACTGACTTCAGGCAAAATATGCGTGCTTAATAGTACAGTGTGTTGTTCACCTAATTCTCGAATCAATTGTCTAATTTCCATAATCTGATTCGGATCAAGCCCGGATGTCGGTTCATCCAAAATAAGCAATTCCGGTTGATGAATAATCGCGCCAGCTAGACCGAGACGTTGCTTGTATCCTTTAGATAAAGAACGGATCACCTGTCGCTCTCTTCCTTGTAGTCCAAGCCGGTCGATCATTTCACTAATTCGCAATTTCTGCTCTCGTACCGATACATCGCGTAAGTCTGCTACAAAACGTAAATAAGAGCGTACCGTCATATCTGGATAAAGTGGCGGTGTCTCTGGTAAATACCCTATTTTGCTACGTGCTTGTCTGGATTGTTCATGCATCGGTAAGCCATCTACCCATATCTGTCCAGAAGATGGGGTGAGATAGCCTGTAATCATACGCATCGTTGTGGTTTTGCCAGCTCCATTGGGACCTAGAAAGCCAACAATTTCGCCCCGCTTCATTTCAAAATCGATCCCGTCTACACTTCGACGCTGATCGAACCATTTGCTTACTTGCTGGACTTGCAGCATATTTCGTTCCCTCCCGCTTTTCCCAAAATCCTTTTTACTATAACGTAATTGTTATAAATTCAGCTTAAAAGAAGGTAAAGGAAAGCTTAAAAAAAGCCGCCAGATCATGATGATCTTAGCGACTTATTTAAGATGAAGTATGAAAAGTATGATCCAATTCAAAAAACCATTCTAAAAAAGAGTTAAAACTCTGCCATTGCGGTTGTAATTGCCCTGCCCAAAAGTCTTGTAATCGTTGACCGAGACTTAACTCCAACACTTGATCTGTCTGCCGATTGTAAAAGTATCCACCTTCACCGACAAAAGCATCCAGTGGAAGATATTGTTCAGGCAATTTCAATGTCTCGCGAGCACTATGTATACTTAGATCATAATTCGAATACAATACAAACCAGCAAATATGGTAAAGCTCCTGATGTCGACTGTAAAAAGTAGGCCCTGTCTCTGCATGTAGATAAAACTGCGCAAAGTCTGAATCCAGTGGAATCTGCAACGTTTCCAGTGCACCTGCATATTCAGTCGAAGCTTCTTCATACCATGCGTTTTGTTCTTTGAAATATTGTTCAACTTTAGGTGATAACAATGAAATGCTCCTTTTTGATTGAAATGTAGTGCTTATAATAAAGAGTATAATAGATATTTTTATATTATTCTAATTTGACTAATCTCCATATGGTTATGCCTACAATAAAGATGAGAATAAAATAAAACTGCAAACGCATATATGATTTTTTGCTTATCTGCTTGAATATACATCGTTACAGCTACAAACAAAAATGGAAGAGCACAAATGATCCATAAAACAATAAATGTATTTAGATCGAACAGATTTAAATTCCCACCCAAATAGCTCAGCACCGCAGCCCCAACAAACATAAGAATTAAAGACATATTCAGCCATCGATTAATTAACTGCTTATCTATATTCTTTAACATATTGATCATCTTCCATATCTCCAATATCCAATCATACTAAACACAATTACCCCAAGATATAATCGTATTCGGTATTGCTTGCGTTCTGATTCATCTGCAAGTATGTAATTAATTGTTATTATAGCCAAAGCAGGTATTAATGAAGCAACTACAATGATTACTCCCCATCTAAAACTTAATATTTCTAAGTGTCTATTCAGATAACTAGTTAACAACATAGCAAATACAAAAATGAGAGCACTTAATCTCAAATAATGAAGTTGCCGCTTATGAGTAAAATATTTACGGATTTTTTGCAAATGATTTTCTCCTTCAAATGAATGTGACTACCTTCCGTACCTCCAATATCCAATCATACTAAACACGATTACACCCAGATAGAGTCGTATTCGATATTGTTTACGTTCTGGTTCATCTGCAAGTATATATATAGCAATAATTACTAGAGTTCCAGGTATAAAAGAAGCACTTGCAATAATGAGTCCCCAAAAATAACTCAATACTCCTAAATGTCTATTCAGATAACTTACTGTGAAAAGTGTACCCATCATAAATAAAAGACTAATATTTAAATATATTTTTTGTTTACGATCATCAAAGTTTCTCCTTAATAACTCTATCATGATGTTTGTCTCTTTCCTTAATTATGAGATTATGATTTATGCCTAAATTTATGTTTAAGATCAAACGGTAAATATGACTCATTAATAAGTTTTGAAAAACATGTTTTTATTTTGTCCGAATTTGAAGCAGAGGTAAATAGAGCTGCTTTCCTAATAAAAGGAAAAAATAGCAACTTACTATTTAGCATTGTAGTTTTTTCTAATATGAATAACCAAAATTAGGTATTTTCATATGAAAAATAGTACAAACCTCATTAACGTTCGACATGGTTACCATTATATGTAATATAAATAAGGTCTATCGGTCAGCTTAGAAAGGTACTTACTTCATAGTCAGCTTGACCTAGATTTTGTTCAAATTTTTGAAATATAACTTAGAATAGCTGGTTCCACATTCACTTTTATGATTATTTGAAAGCAAAAAAAGACTATTTCTAGAATCGAAATAGTCTTTTAATAATGATGATGTATTTATTTAGCTGTAACCGAAGTTACTTTTTATTTAAAGGAACAGGGACAACCAATGGAGCTTTCATCGCTTTTTTCCAATTGACGAGAGCGATACTACAAGCAATCATAACTAGACCGATCAATAATGATAATGTGATCGACTCATGAAGAATCCAGATACTAAAAATATTAGATAACACCGGAATCATAAATGTATACGTTCCTACGGTGCTGACTTCTCCACTGTCGATTAATTTGAAATAAACCATCCATCCACCTGCAATAACAAACAGCGAGATAAACAATAATACTTCGATAAATGAAGGAGTCCACTGAATATCACTCCAACTTTCGGTAGACGATCCAGCAATCATTAATACTACGCCACCGATCAATAACTGCATCGTAACTGTCCATAACGAATCCAATTGTTGATTATTTTTCTTCATATATATTGTACCTAGCGCCCAGCATAAGGAAGAGGCTAGCGCGAATCCGATACCGGTTAACGATAAATTGCCTTCAAGCCCCCCTGAACTAATCACAGCCACACCTACAAAACCTAGTATTAATCCAATCACTTTTAAAGTGTTCATCTTTTCGCCTAACCATAACCATGAGAACAGCCCTAACAAAATAGGTTGTAAAAATATAATCGTTGAGAATAACCCTGCTGGTAAATAACCGATTCCGATCGTTTGCAATCCATAGTACCCGATAATATTTAAAACGGCGAGTATAGCGTATATCTTTCGATTTCGTTTCCATTGCAATCGTTCGACATGCTTCATAGCAAATCCTAACAAAATAAGTCCACCAATTAATGTTCGCAGACCTGAAAATAAAAGTGGCGGTACATCAGGTAATACTAATTTGGTTAAAGGCCAGTTAATGCCCCAGATCGTTACAAGGAAAATGACCAGCCATAATGTCATTTTGGGTGATAAAGTCTTCATGTTGTTCATCCTTTCATCTATTACAGTACACTGTTTTAAATTTGTGCTTCTTTAGGTTATACTTTTATCACTCATAAAGAAAATGAATATTTTGCATAAAGGAGATAACGATATTGTTATGACCATCACTCAGATTATGACATTTGTGCGGGTTGCCGAGACATTAAGTTTTACCCAAGCTGCACATGAGCTACATATGACCCAACCTGCTGTTAGCCATGCGATTGCCAGTATTGAGAATGAATTAGACACTTTGTTACTGTTACGGGATCGCAAAAAAGGAGTATTACTGACTGAAATCGGTGAGCAAGTATTAGTGCAATTTCGTACCATTTTACACAGTATGGAAAAAGTACAACAACAGGTAGCTGCTGTGAAAGGGTTAGATGTAGGCACGATCTGTGTAGGCGCTTTTCCTTCAGCATCTGCTTATTTTTTGCCACCTATTATTCAAAAAATCAAACAAAACTATCCTAACCTGATCTTCGATCTACACGAAGGCTCTGCTAATGATGTCAAAGAATGGATCTATACTCGCAAGATTGAAGTCGGTATTGTACTGTTGCCGGCACCCGACTTGGATGTTATTCCATTATGTGAAAATGATATGGTACTGCTATTACCAGATAACCATCCATTGCAACAGGAAGCTCATATTACTGTTCAGCATCTTCATGGAGAAGATATGATTTTGTGCAAAGGTGGTCATGAGACTGCGATTATTGAAGCTTTTGATCAAGAAAAAAGCCATCTCAAAATTACATTTACGACCCATAATGTAAGTGCATTGATCAATATGGTTCGTCAGGGGCTTGGAATTGGTATCGTTTCTAATCTAGCCTTATCGATGCATCCCCATCATCTGGATGTACGAGAAGTCACCCCGCGCATCACAAGTCAGATCGGAATCGCTATTCCTTCTGTATCTCAAGCATCACTTGCGGTACAACTACTGATCAAAACAGCGCAAGAATTATTTTTAGAGTCTCCTGTACTGACCTCTTCCTAATCAAACGCAAAAAGTCTGCATCCGCTCATTACGAGCATGCAGACTTTTTGTAATATATTCTAGATTTAGTTCGCCAAAATAGCGTATCTTTTACAACTTGTACAGCCATTTACGATCAGCCAATCGAAATAGCCTCAGGAGATTCTTCTGCCGGGCGGTCTGCTGATGGCGATGACTGAATCACAACATGCAATTCTTGATCCACCACATTTACGATAACTGTCGATCCTTCTGAAGCTTCACCAGCAATCATTGCACGAGCGACTTTGGTTTCTAATGCACGCTGAATAAATCGTTTGAGCGGTCTTGCACCATAAGCCGGGTCAAATCCTTGTTCAGCAATCAGTTGGACAGCTTCGTCAGTCAATTGTAACGTAATCTGACGATCTTTCAGACGATCTTGTAAATGCTCTACCAATTTGCGAACAATCTGTCCAATCTCTGTTAAGCTTAGTGGTTTGAATAAGACAATATCATCGACACGATTGAGAAATTCAGGGCGGAAATGATTACTCAATTCACGCATAACATTGTCACGTACCGTCTCGCTCCATTCTCCATCTGCGCCCAATCCACTCACAAGATGAGCAGAGCCTATATTTGAAGTCATAATTACGATTGTATTTTTAAAATCAACGACTCTGCCTTGCGAATCTGTTAATCGTCCTTCATCTAGCAATTGTAAAAGAATATGGAACACATCGGGATGTGCTTTTTCGACTTCATCCAATAGCAATACAGAATAAGGTTGACGACGTATAGCTTCGGTTAATTGTCCGCCTTCTTCGTAACCGACATATCCAGGCGGCGCTCCGACTAATCGAGAAACGCTGTGTTTTTCCATATACTCTGACATATCGATTCGAATCATACCATCTTCACGATCAAATAAAGAAGCAGCTATCGATTTGGCAAGTTCTGTTTTCCCTACTCCGGTAGGTCCGAGGAATAAGAATGAACCTATCGGACGATTCGGGTCTTTGATACCTGCACGTGAACGAATCACAGCATCAGCAACCAATTGTACCGCTTCATCTTGACCGACTACACGCTTATGCAGACTTTCCTCTAACCGTAATAATTTGTCCCGTTCCCCTTCAACCAGACGACTTACCGGAATACCTGTCCAGCGAGATACGATATCTGATATTTCTTCTTCGGTAACAGCTTCACGCAAGAGACGATTGTCTTGATCTTGATACGCTTCTTCTTCCGCTTGTTTTAACTGACGTTCTAGATCTGGAATAATACCGTAACTGAGTTCAGCCGATTTGTTCAAATCATATTCTTCCTGTGCTTCTAACAGATCGTTGCGTGCTTGTTCTAGATTTTTTTTGAGATCACGCACAATTTGAATCGCTGATTTTTCTTTTTCCCAGCGTGCTGTCATTTCTAGTTGCTTTTCTTTGAGGTCAGCTAGTTCACGTTGTAACTGTTCTAATCGATGCTGGCTAGCATCGTCAGTTTCTTTTTTTAGAGCAGCTTCTTCAATCTCAATCTGCATAATTCGGCGGGTGACTTCATCCATTTCACTTGGCATAGAGTCAATCTCGGTACGAATCATAGCACAAGCTTCATCAATCAAATCGATTGCTTTGTCCGGTAAAAAGCGATCTGAAATATACCGATCAGATAGCACACCTGCGGCTACAATAGCACTATCATGAATTTTGACACCATGATGCACTTCAAACCGTTCTTTTAAGCCGCGCAAAATAGAAATGGTATCTTCTACATTAGGCTCATGCACTAGCACCTGTTGGAAACGGCGCTCCAATGCAGGGTCTTTTTCAATATAATTGCGATATTCATCCAGTGTTGTTGCACCGATACAATGAAGTTCTCCACGTGCTAACATCGGTTTGAGCATATTCCCTGCATCCATTGAACCTTCTGTTTTGCCTGCTCCTACAATCGTATGCAATTCATCAATAAATAAAATAATCCGTCCATCGCTTTCTCGAATTTCTTTGAGCACTGCTTGAAGACGTTCTTCAAATTCACCACGATATTTAGCACCGGCAACCAGTGCACTCATATCCAGTGAGAAAATCGTTTTATCTTTAAGCCCTTCCGGTACATCTCTGCGTACGATCCGGTGTGCCAGCCCTTCAACAATCGCTGTTTTACCGACACCAGGTTCACCAATCAGTACCGGATTGTTTTTGGTTTTGCGAGATAAAATACGAATAACTCTACGAATCTCAGCGTCCCGTCCAATCACAGGATCGACTTTACCACTGCGTACTTCTGCAACAAGATCACGACCGTACTTCTGCAATACTTCATAGGTCGCTTCCGGTTCCCGGCTAGTCACCCGTTGATGACCTCGTATCTCGGCTAAAGCAGTTAATAACGGATCACGCTTTAATCCTTGTTGTTGTAACATATTGCGTAGTTCTTGATTCTCGCGATCATGACCGGACACCATAGCAAGTACAGCATGTTCTACGGCTACGAACTCATCTTGCATAGTAGTCGCTTCTTGCTGAGCTTGATCCAATACAGATAATAATGCAGGTGAAGCATAACGACGTACGGCTCCAGATGAGCCGCTAATAGTCGGTTTACGACGTAAATGTTCATTGTTTAAGCGTGTGACTTCCGACAATGAAATATTCATTTTTTGCAACAATCGAGGTAATAATCCTTCCGATTGTTCTAGTAATGCTTTTAACAGATGAGCAGTATCAATTTCTTGATGTCCCATCGTTGAAGCAATGGATTGTGAAGAAGCGACCGCTTCTTGAAGCTTTTGAGTCAGCTTATTATAATCCATTGTGAACTCCTCCTTATTTGGTTTTGATTTGTGGTTGGAACGGGTTAAATTCTGCTAATTGACGATACAATCTGCGTTCATTTTCATCGATATCGTTGATCTCAGGAATAATCATTTCGATACGAATCAGTACATCTCCATAATGTTGCTTGTCTTTGCTTAATCCTTTACCGGAAAGGCGTAACGTTTGACCGGTCTGTGTACCGGCAGGAATTTTGAGACGAACCGTAGATTGATCAGGTAAACGGACAGGCATATCGCCACCAAAAACCGCTTGCCACGGTGCAATTTGACCTACCGCGATCAGATTACTTTCTTCAATCGTATACATCGAGTGGTTAACAATATGGAAGCTAATTAATAACTCTTCATTTGGATCAAGTCCATTGCTACCATTTCCACGAATTTTTAATGTGCTATTATTTTTGATGCGGGCAGGCAATTTGAGTTGAATCGATTTGCCACTGACTCGTACTGAAATTCGATCTCCCCGATAGGCTTGTTCCAGTGTAATATCCAGATTAGCCCGTAACGTTTGAGTCATATTCTCCATCCCTCGACCAGCGCCAGCGGTACGGCTATTAAAAAACATATCGAATAAATCTTCATCAGGAAAACCTGCGTTATCAAAATTTTCAAAATTGTAAGCTCGACTTGCTTTATGATCACGCGTTGAATACGCGGTGTTCGCTCTTGTATGACGAGGAGGATTTTCTTGGTAATGTAACTGCTGATCATACGTTTCTTTTTTGTTGGTATGACTTAACGTTTCGTAGGCTTCGGCAATTTCTTTAAATTTACTTTCCGCTTCCGTAGCTTTATTCACATCAGGGTGCCACTTTTTAGCCAATTGTTGATACGCTTTCTTCACTTCTTTGGGTGAAGCCTGGCGATCAACGCCTAGAATCTTATAATAATCTTTGAGCATCGGTTCTCCCCCTTTCCTGTAGCTTTCATCTTTCTATTTATTAACGTACTTTACAGGAAAATAAGCGGAATGGCTTCTTTTTACTCAAAAAAAGGTGCATCATAGCTGTTTAATCTACAATGCACCTCTGGATATAAGATTATTTTACAGCTAACCTGTGAATGATGCGACTTTTATTCAGAAGACTTTTGCTGTCCGTCTTCAAGTCGAGCCGAAGAGGAACTGCCATCTTCAATCTGAATCCGCCGACCTTCAACACGCTGTTTTTTCGGAATAGTTAGTAACAGTATTCCATCTTTCAGAGTCGCTTGAATCTGATCTTCTTCAATATCTTGCACATAAAATCTTCTAACATACTCTCCATAACGACGCTCTTTGCGCACCATACGTTGCTCAGCATTCTCTTCTTGTTGCTCTTGTTGTTGTACAGCTTTGATCGTCAAATAAGGAGCGGCATAATCAATGTCGATATTTTCTTTTTGCAAACCAGGCAATTCGGCTTCAACAAGATACGCTTTGTCATTTTCCCGAATATCCGTACGGAAGGATAAGGTCGATCCTTTGAACGGAGTTAGCAAATCATCTTCAAACATATCTTGAAACGACTTCATCCATTGACTCAAAGCATCCTCACGACGTTTACCAAAAGGAACCAAATCAAACATATCCAATCTCCTCCTTAAATGATTTTTTAACTGCTTTTGATAAGTTTGACTTTGTTTGACCTTATGTCTTTATTATAGTGATAACACCTGTAGTAAGCAAAATAGATTATTGGCAAAATAAACCTATTTAGACCGATTTACAGCCTTTTTCTTTATTAAAATTCTTGTTTTCAACCTCTTTTATCGTTTTTGACCTTTTTTGACCTTCGCTTGATATATTTACTTTTTCAGAACAAAAAAAGCCTGTTTCTTATCGACTCAGAAACAGACTTTTCTTTAAACTTTTTGATGATTTATCCGAAATGTTTTTGAACAAATTCCATCGTTTTTCGTCGATGATATGGACTCACAAAATGTCCATCAAATGGATACAGACACATTTCTTTTTCTGCATGAATCCGATTGTATACTGCATAGACCGTTTCAGGCATACAGACAGTGTCTTTAAGACCGCACGAGATCAATATAGGTGTATGGATACGATCTGCTAGATTAATCATGTCAAAATAACTCAACGTCTCTAGCGCTTGATCCAAATGTTGAGGATACCGACTTACAAATTGAGCGGCTTCACGAAGAGAACTTTCTGAATTTAATATGCCGAAATCCATATGGCTCATATTCGGAATATTAGCGACAGTGATTGCTGGAATATCGCTTAGAGCAGATGTGATGAGCGCTAGCCCGCCACCTTGACTACCGCCATAGACTGCAATTTTACTGCGATCTACATCAGATTGCTCGGCTACCCATTGTATCGCTTTGAGCGCATCCATCGTGATTGCACGATAATAAAAGTTATCTTTATCCAGCAATCCTTGAGTCAACCAACCGCTACTCATCCCAAAATCAGCATTCAAATGATTACCTGTATCTCCGCCCTGTCCACGAATGTCAATAGCGAATACCGCATATCCCATCGCTGTCCAGTGAGCATAATCTTCAGGATACCCTTTGTTCATCGTATATCCATGAAACATAACGATACATGGAATCGCTTGTCCTGCTTGATCGGCAGGTCGTACATAGATACCATGAAGTGGCGTATCATCAAATCCTTCATAGATCACTTGATACGACTCGATTGATTTCATCGGTGTTACTTGCTCCGTCTGTTGAGCGTTTAACGGCTTATCTGCAAATTGTTGTAATGTCTGTTGCCAGAAATCAGCCAAATCAGGTTGTGCTGTATGCATTGGGGCATATTGTTCTAATTCACGCACTCGTCTAGCAATCGCATGATTCTTCATAACTAAATAACTCCTTTGCTTATCTAAGCTCTACTTCTATTTATTACCCTACTATTCGTTGAGTTTGACAATCCAACCCGTAATTAAGCGGAAAAAGAAGCTGAAAATAGCAGCTGGAATCAACGCCATCACCAGTGTAATCAATACACTCAAAAATGTAACACCATCAGGATTATTTTTCACATCTAACACAACTAACAAAATCGCCATAATCACATACCACGTTATAAAATCCGATAATCTAAAATTATTTTTGATCGTATTGACCAACTTCATGCTCATCCCTCTTTATCTGCGTGTATAATCCATCATTTGCATGCTATCAATAATATAGATGAAATACAACAACTTACTGAATATCAGCCAACTTTTGACCTATCGGTGTAATTATGCCGTCTATAGTTGTCGAGTTCTTCTGCTTACGATATTGTTCCAACTTCTCTTCACCTTTGTTCTCTGCCCAATCAATCAGCGTATCTCGTTCCCCTTCATATTCATAGAAAGGAATACCATATCCACAAGACGTCTGTACCCGGTGAATATTCGAAACAATGATCTGCCGGTATCCTGGATAAAGATCAAATAAATGCGCGTACTGCTCCCATGCTGGATCATCCGGTAAAATAATCTGTCCATCTCCATACAATCGCAAAATCAGTGGCTTACCTTCCAAAGCGATAAACATATACGTCATCCGATTACTTTCTTGCAAATGAGCACTGGTCTCATTACCACTACCTGTTAGATCAAGATAAGCGACCTGATTAGGGGATAGAATGCGAAATGAATCGTAGCCTTTTGGTGAAATATTGACATGACCTTCTGCTGCCGCACTACCTACAAAAAACATCTTCTGTGCTTGTATAAATGCGATATGCTCGGGAGACATAGAATCGAATACTTTAGCCATCATGAACATCCTCTCTATAAATAGATATGGTTATTCTGATACAGACACCTTTGCATCCTACTTGTGCAATTTTCTTCGTTTATAACTTTTTTACAAATCCAGTAGAAAGTCCTGCAAATCCTAATTTGCGATAAAATTCATGTGCACCTTCACGCTCATATCGATTACCGCTATTTAAAGCGATCGCTTGAGCGCCCACACTACCTGCCCAGCCTTCCGCTGCTTGCATCAAAGAATGACCTATCCCTGCACCACGATATTGTTCATCGACAACTAATGAGCCGATGCGGACATGTACTCCATCTCGTTCAAAGCGCAGTTCACGAATCAAGCCAACCATACCGACCACTTGCTCTTCTATTTCGGCTACAAATATTTGATAATCTTCATGTTGCTCTAACGCATCGATTCTTATTTTGAACACTTCTTCTGTAGTCGGGTAGCCTAATTGTTCCATTAACCCTACTAATGGTGTGATATCTTGTTGATGGGCTTCACGAATAACAACGGTATGATTGTTCATGATCATAAGCTCCTTTAGATAAATTATGTATTTGTTAGCAGTGTAGCAGATCATTGAAATGATCACAATAAATACACTTTCATCGTATTGATTCAGTGATAATCGCTTATTTCGTTTTCGTCTGTGACTAAATTGGATAAAAGTAAAGTAGAGATATCGCGTACATCGTAGTACTTAGAATAGTAAGCTATTATGTTCTGCTCAAACACCAAGCGATTTTGCAAAGTGCTCTATCTTCTTATTTGCAAATCAATTACACAAGAAAGTGCAACTCTTTATTCATTATTTACTATAAACATATACTCAGCTTGCAGATGGAGGAACCAACGATGATACGCAAATGGTGGAAAGAAAATGCAATCTATCAGATTTATCCAAGAAGTTTTAAAGATTCTAACGGTGATGGTATCGGCGATTTTCAAGGCATTATTTCCAAATTAGATTATCTGCAAGAACTCGGGATCGGGGCGATCTGGCTGTGCCCTATTTATGAATCTCCCAATTTTGATAACGGTTATGATATCAGTGATTTTCAAGCGATTATGAAAGATTTCGGAACGATGCAGGATTTCGACGAATTTATGCGTGAAGCTCATGAACGGGGAATCAAAGTTGTGCTCGATATGGTGCTCAATCATACATCGGATAAGCACGATTGGTTTGTCGAATCACGTTCTTCACTGGATAATCCGAAGCGGGATTATTATATCTGGCGTAAAGGAAAAAATGGCGGCTATCCGAATAACTGGGAGTCGTATTTTAGCGGTTCGGTCTGGGAATATGATCAAGAAACAGAAGAATACTATATGCATCTCTATGCCCGTCAACAACCTGACCTGAACTGGGAAAACAAAGAAGTGGTCAATGAATTACACGATATGATTCGCTGGTGGATGGATAAAGGTGTCGATGGATTCCGTCTAGATGCGATCGCTCATATTGTCAAAGCTGTTGGTCTACCGGATGCGGATAATCCACAAAATCTACCGGTTGTACAAGCTTTTCAATTTTTCTCCAATCTGGAAAAAGTCCATACCTTACTGAAAGACCTCAATCAGCAAGTATTTGCAACACGTGATCTGATGACAGTGGGTGAAACATCCGGTCTTGGCCCTGAACAAGCTCTCGAATATGTGGGAAATGAACGTCATGAACTGGATATGGTGTTCCAATTTGAACATATGCATCTGGATTGTGTCGGTACAGGAAGTTCCAAATGGGTAGGGCGAAGCTGGAACTTGTTAGATATCAAAAAGATTATGAGTCACTGGCAGACCGTTCTACATGGCAAAGGCTGGAATGCAAATTACTTCTCTAACCATGATCAACCAAGACATCTATCACGCTTTGGCAATACAGGCGAATACCGCAAACAATCTGCCAAAATGTTAGCAACACTGATCCATTTACTACAAGGAACTCCATATATTTATCAAGGTGAAGAGATTGGAATGACCAATGCGAGCTTCCAGCATATTGAAGATTACCGCGATGTAGAGACGATTAATTACTACAATATTTCGTTAAAAGAAGGCAAAACCGAAGAAGAGATTCTGAAAAATTTGGCTAGACGTAGTCGGGATAATGCTCGTACTCCAATGCAATGGGATAATACAACTCATGCTGGCTTTACAGATGGCAATCCATGGATTCAAGTCAATTCAAACTATACGGATATCAATGTAGAACAAGCGCTTAACGACCCTGACTCGATTTTTTACTATTATAAAAGTCTAATCGCTTTACGCAAAAAATATCCGGTTGTGATCTATGGAGATTATCGGTTGCTCTGTGCTTTGCATCATCAAGTGTATTCGTTTATACGTAGTTATGAAGGCACTGAGTTAATGGTTATTATGAATTTCTTTGATGATAAACCGACATTTGAATTATCTGAACGTATTAGTGATGAAGGATGGGAACTGGTCTTATCTAACTATGATGATCACGAACATCACCAACTTCATTCTTTACCGTTACGTCCGTATGAGACTAGAGTATATTACAAAGATACTCCATCCGTTTTACCCAAATCGACTCATTAAATAATTGAGTAGTAAACACAAAAAAGAGCGCCCGATCATAGGCGCTCTTTGTTATTTTTCTAGCAATACACGATACCAATAGCGATATATTTCTTCAAATCCTAGATGACGATAGAGCTGAATAGCCACCTCATTATGTTCACCTACATGTAGATACGTATAACTTGCTCCTTTGTCTTTTGCCCATTTCATCAGATGGTATAACATTGTTCTAGCAAAACCAAGACGTCGATAAGCAGCCCCTGTGATCACATCGTAAATACCCATATAATCACCATCTATAATCCCAATAGCACAAGCTACAGGTGTTCCTGCTTGATAAAGCGTGATATACGCTTTTGGTAATGATGGATTCACCTTCATCAATTTGGCAATAGATTGACCTACATTATCAGGCCATTGTCCAAGTGTGCTCGCTTGTCTAATCCACGCTTCACTCCACTGCTCTTCAATGGTATAAGTTACTTCCGATAACCTTTGTTGTTGAGTACTTTTGTAGTTAGCATACTCTTGATCGATCATATTGAGTGACTTCAACTGTACGCTTGTCTCATCTTGGATCTGATAATTTCGTGCATGTAGAAGTTGATCGAGTATCGTCGGCTCTACAAAAGAAGTCATTTTAAAAACAACCGGCAATTGCGCCTGATGATACTGTGCTTCACAATAAGCGATCTGCTCTTCCAGCGTCATTTTCGTTTCTACATAATCTAACGGGCTGACAGAATTGGAACGTTTACTATAGCCGTCAGAAAGACGTATATTCCATCCATTGAGCAGTTGACTCTGTAGTGCAGGCCATGTCTGTAGCGAACTTTGTTCGATCTTTTTCCATAAAATATTCATATGTAGCCCACCTTTCAACTGTATGTATAAGTCATGAAAAATTACAAAATTTGTATCTTGGCACAAGTACGTTTATAATAAAGAAAGAGTTTTATATGTAAATAAATATATAAAGGTGGAGGAATATCATGAATCAAGCTACCAAGAAGTATGCAAACTACATTCCTATTCGAGAACTGGCAGCGATTGAAAGTCAGCTATCTCCTTTTACCGTTTATGATGAAATGCGCGAACAGACCCCTGTTCGGTATGATGAAAATCGCAAATGTTGGGACGTTTTCCGTTATGAAGATGTTCAATATGTGCTTAAAAATCCAAAATTATTCTCGTCTCAGCGTAATCGTGCCAATGAGAGTATGTTGACAACCGATCCACCCAAACACAAACAATTACGTGATCTAGTGAATCAAGCATTTACTCCGCGTGCGATAGAAGCGTTGGCTCCACGTATTCAAGAAATTGCCGATGATCTGCTTTCTTCTCATTTAGCCAAAGGAAAGATCCGTATGGTTTATGATCTCGCTACACCGCTTCCGGTTATCGTGATTGCTGAATTAATCGGTGTACCTACATCAGATCGTGATAAATTTAAAGAATGGTCAGATGTACAGGTAAAAGGCGCTAGAGATGATAGCGATGAAGCTTTCCAAGAATTAATGGCGGAAAAAGCTAAAAATCATGAAGAATTATCTAATTACTTCACTGCTATTATGGAGCAACGTCGTGTACAACCGGAAGATGACCTGATCTCATTATTGTTAGCAGCAGAAATTGATGGTCAGAAATTAACAGATAAAGAAATCGTCGGCTTTTGTATTCTGTTGCTAGCAGCAGGTAATGAGACGACCACTAATCTGATAACGAATGGTGTTCGGATTCTGGCGGAACAACCTCAATTGCAAGAGCAATTACGTGAGCATCCAGAAATGATCCAGACTGCTGTCGAAGAAACGTTGCGTTATTATCCACCAATTGTCGCTATTGGACGGGTAGCCAAAGAAACAGTTGAGCTAGGAGGGCAGACGATTCAAGCAGGAGATCAAGTCATCTCATGGGTCGGTTCAGCTAACCGAGATGAACAGAAATTTGCAGATGCAGATACATTTGTTCCTAATCGCAAGCCCAATCAACATATGGGATTCGGATTCGGAATTCACTTCTGTCTCGGCGCTCCGCTTGCTCGCTTAGAAGGTAGAGTCGTATTACAGACATTGTTAAATCATATGGAACATATTCAACTGGTTCCTGATACGACATTGCAACCGATTCAAAGCGCTTTCGTATTTGGAGTAAAAGAATACCCGATTACATTCACACCACGCAATATAAATGAATAGAAGCATTATATACGAAGAGCCACTTCATCGTCTACCTGACATGAAGTGGCTTTTTTTGTTGTCATTACAAGCTTTTTTTGTTGTTACTGCAAGTATGTAACCGTTTCAAAGTAAAACTTGCATACATGTAACTATGTAAGTTACAATCATTCCATCCATACAGGATACAAGATCATTTTATACAAAGGAGTGTTATTCATGATGAAGAAAACAAGTACATTGGCAATCAGTTTTACATTAGCATCTGCGCTTGCAGTTACAGGTGTTCAGGCGAGTCCACTTGCAGGATCAAAAGATAATACATGCACCTCTTCTCCTGTCAAAATATCTTCTACCAGTGCGACACCAACTAGCACGACAACAGCGAAGTCTACAGAAGCGCAACTGGCTAAAAACAAAAAGCTGGTACTCAACATGTACAAAGATATTTTCAATGATCATGAATTGAACAAAGCTAGCTTGTATATCGTCTCAAATTATAAGCAACACAATCCGTTAGCTGCAGATGGTCGTCAAGCTTTCGTGAAATTTTTTGGATCTTATCTGAAGCAGAATCCAAATTATAAATCTGAAGTAAAACGCATTATCGCTCAAAATGATCTAGTGGTTGTGCATAATTATGTGACCACAGGTGCAAAAGATCGTGGAAGCTCTGTAGTCGATATTTTCCGTATCAAAAACAATAAAATCGTAGAGCACTGGGATGTTTTCCAACCGGTTCCTGAGAAATCAGCAAATACAAATACAATGTTCCCTGCTAAAGGTACACCTGTCGAAGTGACTCCTCTAAGCCCGAGTGAAGTTCAAGCAAATGCCAAAATGGTGCGAACATTCTACGATGATCTTTTTAACAAACACGATGTATCTGTGATTAACAAATATATCGCAGAAGATTATATTCAACATAATCCTACCGTGCCTACAGGCAGAGAACCTTTAAATCAATTTGCTTCATTTTTACAATCTAACAAAAATAGCAGCAACAAAATTATTCGTGTTATTGCAGAAGGTGATATAGTCGTTCTGCATAGCTGGAGCCGTATGGATAAAAATGATCGTGGTTCTGCAGTAGTCGATATTTTCAGAGTAGCTGATGGTAAAATTGTAGAACACTGGGATACTATACAAGCCGTTCCTGAGAAATCAGCTAACAAAAATACAATGTTTTAAGTTCGGTCTCATCTACAATCTAAATAAATAAATCTTCGCTTAGTTGACGAAGAATGATTGGGAACATACAAAAGCCACTTCATGGACGCTGTAACTAGCAGCGTAACGAAGTGGCTTTTGTGTGCTCTGATATATCATATATTTTCAATCAGATTGCTACATCCAATAAACGAATAATCATTAATAGGTACAGACTATAAATGAATAGGATATAGATATTTGACGAAGAGTACATTCAGACGTAAATTGGTAACATCGAACTGGAAAGGATGAATACCATTTGATCATGAATCTGTTACATACGTTATATCAAGTTTTTTTGCCGATCTCGCTACCTGTGATTGGTGGTATTCTGCTCAAGCGATTTCGCAATCTCGATAGTAAACCGATTGCTACGATGTCTCTGTATGTATTAACACCAGCGATTGTGTTTAATACTTTATTGCATGCTGATATTTCGCTACAAGATATAGGCACTACTATTAGCTTTTCATTATTAAGTCTTGTGTTATTATGGGCGATTGCGGTCGGGTTGAGTCGTATTTTACGATTGAATAAAGAAGAACAAGCCGGTCTAACACTTATCTCTACATTTACGAACTGTGTGAATTATGGGCTACCGTTGGTATTACTAGCTTTTGGACAATTGGGATTAGATAAAGCTTCGGTCTATGTAATCGGGCAAATGATTATTGTAAATACTGTCGGTGTGTTTTTTGCAGCTCGTTCTCAATTTTCGGTAAAACAAGCAGGTATGGCTATTTTTCGATTACCTGCCATCTATGCGACCGTGATCGCTATTGTATTACGAGTAACTGATCTTTCATTGCCAACTGCACTTGATTCTGGATTTGCGATGTTAGCGGCGGCTTATTCACCAGTAGCGCTTGTTGTTCTAGGCACACAGATGATTACGATGGGCACTACAAGCTCTACGACCCCTGCTGAACACACAATATCATCTAGCAACAGAGCATTCTGGGCAGGCATGAGTATTCGTCTCGTAGGCGCTCCGTTGCTGTCATGGGTATTGTTAACATTGTTGCATGTGGAAGGCATATTGTTTAGTGTATTGTTGATTCTTACATCGATGCCAACCGCAGTCAATGCTGTTATTCTTGCAGGACAATTCAATGCGGCTCCCCAGCTTGTCTCGCGTTGTATTCTTTGGACAACACTGGCTTCATTTATAGTGATGCCGGTATTGATCGTCTGGTTACAATAATCATCTCTTACAATCATGATCCGATGATTGTTATCGTAACTAGACATGTTCTGGTTTTCTTTATTTTTACAATGATCAATACAGTTACTTATTATTAATCGCAAAATACTGTTTTGTGCGGACTGCTGTTACTATCAAACATTTTCAATATTTGCTCCTGGGTATTACGTTCTACCGATAAAGGCGGTAATTCATGGGCAGCAAAAAAGCCGACTTCGGATGTCTCATCACCTACGGTTGCTTCTCCGCCAACTATCCGGCACAAAATAAAAAACTTATATACATGCCAGGGAGATGGTGGATGGTTATGGAAATTTTTATCCGCAACACCAAGCAGACGAACCGCTTCTACATCGAAGCCAGATTCTTCTTTTGTTTCTTTAACTGCAATCTGCTTGGGCGATAATCCTATATCTCCCCATCCACCCGGTAATGCCCATGCACCGTCTTGCTTTTCACGTACCATCAAGATTTTATCGTTTTGAAAAACAACCGCGCGGATATCGACTTTGGGCGTTGCATACCCTGTCTCATTGGCAAAAAGCGCTTGCACTTTTTCCACTTCTACATCGGTGTACTGATGCATAATCTCTACACTAAGTTCGCGTAACTGTTGGAAACGTTCAATATCATACATATCTTTAGAGTATTCTAGCCCTGCTTGACTGATCGCTTGAATCTGTTTCGCCCATTCTAGCCACTTTAATTGCATGATTCTAATCTCCTTTGATTACAAACGATCTGTACCCTCTTTATTCCAAAGCTTCTGCTTCAGACGGTAATAAATGTTGAGTACAGTTATATAATTCACAACTCCACACATGATCTTCATTACAGTGTACAACAGTCATCGACATATTTTCCAGTCCATGCCATTTCGGTTCATCTGCCAAAATCTGATTTAACACATGATTAAGTAACACGCCATGACTGACAATCAAAATGCGTTCATTTGGATAAAGACTCACTAATTCTTCCAGACAGCTCACTCCACGTGCCGCTCCAGACTCAGGCGTTTCCAATCCAAGATCTTGATTTTTCCAGTCTTCTCCCCAGCGTTCGATACGGTCAGCTTGAGTCGTTCCCTCAATCAGACCTCCATCCAATTCACGTAGACGAGGATCAGAACTAATTTGCAAATCTCCACCTTCTGCTATCGCTTGCGCTGTCTGTTGTGCACGAATCAGATCACTTGCATAAATGCGATCCCACGATTCGGTTTGGATTCGTTTGCCTAATTGATACGCTTGCTCCCAACCACCTTCATCTAGTGGAATATCTGAACTCCCCTGTGCTCTGCCTTCTTTATTCCAAATGGTACTACCATGTCTGATTAATCCAAATGTAGTCATTATTATTCCTCCATTCACGTACTTACTTCTGTATGATTTAGCATATCCTTCTGTATATATCAAATGGTACGATTATCAATTGTGATCTCTCTATTTTATCACTGTTAGGTGACAATTCGTAGGCTGATTTTAGATACGATCCTGTCACATTTGATTCAAACCATTGATTTCATGTGTTATATATGGCAATATAACGTAGCGAACCAACGAGCGTTATCGTCCAGTATTTTAGCGAGTAAAAAGCATTTTTTAATAGAATTATGGTCGTGCTTGTCTATTCAAGCACTACATCATATTTGTTTTCCCGAATGTAGAAAGGGGTTCAATTTTATTATGGCCAACACAGTGTTTCGCCTGATGACCGAGTTATCTTCACGCAAGTGGGTTTCACGGCTTACAGGAAGCTTCGCTAAATCACGGGCCAGCCGGACATTTATCCCGAAATTTATCCAGGCATATCATATTCCAGCGGAAGAAGCAGAAAAAAACATACAAGATTATAATAGCCTTAATGAATTTTTCACACGTCGACTTCGTCCTGGAATGCGTCCGATTGATGCTGATCCAATGTCGCTTGTGAGTCCGGTCGATGCTGTGATTACAGCAATGGGGCCACTTCAGAACAATGTCATTCCACAAGTAAAAGGTCAAGACTACTTACTGGAAGAACTACTTAATTATTCTCCACGTATGGAGACGTACAAAGATGGATATATGTTTGTGCTCTATTTAAGCCCTACTGATTATCATCGTATTCATTCACCTGTTACAGGTAGACAGACCGAGTCTGAACATATTCCAGGCAAAGTTTATCCTGTCAATGATAAAGGTATGACCTTTATGCGTTCTGTACTCAGTCGTAATGAACGATTAATTACCTACATGTCTCATGATTGTGGCGAAGTGGCTGTCGTCAAAGTAGGTGCGCTCAATGTAAGCAGTATTCAATACGCTGATCCTGAACGTACATCATGGCAAAAAGGTGATGAGCTGGCTTATTTCGAATTTGGTTCTACAGTAGTTCTACTGGTGCAACAAGGAACATTTATAGCCAATGAACAATTACACATTGGTAGTAAAGTTAAAATGGGAGAACGTCTGGGTACACTGGTCGATTTGCAAGCTACTCGCCCTTATCGTCGTGTTGCTCCAGAAACGGTTCAATCTTAATCATATACTTCTACATGGATGTAGAGATAAGAATAGAAAGACAGCCCTATTTGAAAGAATACTTTCAAGCAGGGCTGTCTTTCTATCATCTGATCAACCGGTAAAGGTTGAGATATGCTATATATAGTAGATTGCTGAATACACATTCAACAAGCCTTGTATAAGTTAAAAGAACGACCTAAGTATACACCTTGTGATCAAAACCACGATTCAGTAAGAGTAGTGGACATTTTGAATCGACGCAGCCGATTACGAAAAATGTTTTTACCTGCTGTAGATGAACCGCCTCTGTTACGAATCCGCTGTCTAAAACGCATTTTCTGTAGACCTCCTTCCATTTACATTACGTTAACATGACAAGTATTACCCGTTGACAATTATTGTGAAACAATCAGAAATCACGGGTATCCCTATCTTAAATCAAGCATAATGTAAAATGCAAAGTTTACAGAAATGTGTAGTTGACCCTATATCCTATTTATCTAATCTCAGACGGGCTTTTACCTGTATATTGCTTAAATTGACGACTGAAAAAGAAAATATCTCGATATCCCAGTGCATCTGCTACTTCAGTTACATTCATGCCTGTATAGACTAGCAAATGTTCTGCTCGTTCGATCCGCATTTTGATAATATACGATTGCACCGATACACCGATTAACTCTTTGAATTTGATCGAAAAATAGCGTGGTGACAATCCGGCACGTGAAGCCAAATCTTCTACCCGATGAGCCAGACTGGGATGCTGACGAATATAGTTCGCAATTTCCTGCACAACTTCGCTTAGCTGATTACTGACTTTACGCTCTACCGGTTCACGCTGATCTTCACGTAATAAATGAATCATCAACTGCTTCAAAATCAGCTTGGCTTCTTCTTCTGCGGCAAAAGCTTGTTCGAGAAATAATCGTACATACCGTACTAGCATATATTCAAAATCAATTCGCTCTTCTAATTTGCGATAACGTACAGGAATCATTTGCGCCGGTTCAGCGATATCAAAATGAATATAAGTAAGCACCAGTGGTTTTTGCGGATTGTGTGTCGCTGTTGTCTCATCCCCCGGATAGAACAAAAAACAACTGCCTTGACTGATCGGATAAGGCTCACCGTTTAAAATTAATTCTCCTTCACCGCTCCACACATAGAATAAATCATAATTGGGCATCGGTTTTTCACGTTTGGGCCAACGCCATTCTGGTTCACAAAAAATTTTAGCAAAAGCTGGTTTCAGTATAAATGAAGAAGGTGACAAATTCAGCATCACTCAACCCTCCTTGATTTTTATTTTATCTATAGCTCTATTCAATCCTAACAACAGATGAGATAGCTTTTCTTTATATTGACCAAAAAGTCTGTAACCGTCAATCATTGTATTGCATACGATCCCATGATTCTCGCAGACGGCGAACACCTTCAATAATATGAGATTCAGGCAGATACGCGAAAATAAAACAAGCAGACGGTACGGTAGGCACAATCTGATACGTAGCAGCATCACGCCAGACTACACCATGACGATAAGCAGATTGCATCCACTGATTATACATAGCAGGTTGGTGTTTCCAGGTGGCATAAGCATGTAATCCGCAATCCGTTTGTTGCCAGTGAAATAGTTCATCCAGATTGTACTCATGAATCGCTTGTTGAAAAACATCATAACGTGAGCGATATAACCGATTCATACGACGCAAATGTCGTACATAATCACCACGAATCATAAATCGAGCTAATGCTCTTTGCTCTAATCTAGCAGGTGGCAATGGATCATAGATACGCTTGGCAGCAGTAAGTGCTTGCGCCAGTACGGTCGGCAAGATCGCATAACCAAGACGCAGACTGCTGAACATACTTCTGGAAAAGGAGCCGACATAGATCACACAATTCGTATCATCTAAAGCTTTGAGCGGTTCGATTGGACGACCCGACCAGCGAAATTCACTATCATAATCATCTTCGATGATCCATGCTCCACGAGATCTTGCCCATTGTAAAATATGTTGACGACGAGCCAGTGGTAATATGGATCCAGTCGGAAATTGACGACCCGGTGTGACAACTAACAATTGAGCATGCCAATCTTCTGGAATAATGCCATGCTGATCTAGCGGAGCCGGTTCGATCTTCCCTCCACATGCCGTAATCGCACGCCGTATACCGGAGTAACAGGGATTTTCCAAAATGACGGTATCTTGTTCATTGATTAACAATTGACACAATAAAGCAATCACTTCCATAGAACCGCTACACAATACCACTTGTTCTGGAGTAGCTGTAATTCCTCGTGTTCGCCCTACATGATGACAGATCGCTTCACGCAACCAGAGATCACCTTGAACTGTCGCTTTATTGGTATCAAGTGCTGACTTTTGCACATCTTTACCTGCAGCAGACAGTGCACTTTTCCACGAAATCTGCGAACTGCCTTCTAATATAATTTCGCCCGATTGAAAAGAAATGATGTCAGGTGGTGCATCTGTAGAGTTCATTTGTTGATGTAGAGACTTCACTAGATGATGTTCATCATAAGTAGAATCTGGTGTATATGTGCGAGTCTCTATAATTTCCTGTTCAATCTGAACAATCCGTTGTCCCCATAGCGATAAAGGAGGCAAAGGTGCTGTCGTATTCGATATATGATCTGCTTGGATCGGAATATCGTTATCTGTATTCGATAAAAGAGATTGTTCAATCACAAAAGTTCCTTTACCTACAGCAGATTGAATATATCCTTCAGCCAGTAGCATGTCATACGCTTCCGATACACTTCCACGTGATAATCCATACATCGTAGCTAGATCACGAGTAGAAGGTAGACGTGTTCCACTGGCTAGCGATCCATTTAGAATACCTTCTCGCAGTGCATGGTATAACGCTACATATTTATGTTGATACTTCTGAATAGCACGCTGATACGCAATCGTAATATCCATCGTATTCTCCTTTATTGGACTACTTGTTTTCATGCAAATTGGCTCTTTTGACTAATCCAATTGTAGCATATGCTGAAATGCATAGATGGTCAATACACAAAAGGAGAGATACATATGAGACGCAAAGAATTTACGATCGAAGAAGAACAAGAACTGGAAACATTTTTACAAGAAATGAGTTTTGGATTTCTAGGGATGAGTCATGAAGATGGATTTCCGAGGGTGATTCCACTCAACTTTGCTTATGGTAAAGGGGTGTTTTATATTCATGGTAGTCGCGCAGGAGAGAAAATGAAATTGCTCAAACAGGATACTCGTGTTACATTTTCGGTCGCCAAAGAGTACGCGCTGATTCCTTCTTACTTTACCGATGCTGAACTGGCTTGCCCGGCGACAGCCTTTTTTAAAAGTGTAACGGTGCGTGGACATGCAGAGTTGATCACCGATCTGGAAGAGAAAGCAGATGCTTTTTCGATATTTATGCACAAGCTCCAACCTGAAGGCGGTTATGATACGATTGATGCGAATGATCCACGTTATATTCCGCAATTAAAAGGCGTCGCTTTGATCAAAATTGTCCCGCAGGAATGGACAGCCAAGTTCAAATTCGGTCAAAATGTCAAAGGCGATCAGCGTCAACATATTATTGATGGTCTCCAAGAACGTGGTCTTGACGATGATCTAACTACAATCGAAATGATGAAAAAATACTGTCCACATCATCAAAGTTAAGGGCTATTGGGCTATATGTTATAAGATTCACATCATAGTCACAACTTACACATCAAATTTCACTTCCTGAACGGTGACACTTCAACGCGAAAAATGATATACTAGGGCAGCAGAAATCAGGCGAACTTCTACTGTTCCATTATCATCAGGTGCGGCTGATTCATTATTTAACAGACCTGGAAGGATGAAAACGATGAACCCACTGGCTGGACAATTGAACGAGAAACTGAAAACAGATAGTCCTCATATTTATGAGATGTTATCGACTCTTGGCAAAGAGATTTATTTCCCAAAAGAAGGTATATTAAGTCAATCGGCAGAAGCATCAAGCCAGGCTAAAAAATATAATGCAACGATCGGAATTGCAACTGAAAATGGTGGACCGATGCATTTGAAGGTGCTACAAGATTCGTTGTCTGCTTTTGCTCCTAAAGATTTGTACCCTTATGCTCCACCTGCGGGCAAACCAGAACTTCGCAGTGTATGGCGTGAGAAAATGATCAAAGACAATCCTTCATTACAAGATAAAAAATTCAGTAACCCTATCGTTACCAATGCGTTGACACATGGTCTAAGCATTGTAGCGGATCTGTTCGCAGACGTAGGCGATGCTGTTATATATCCAGATAAAAACTGGGAAAACTATGAGCTTACTTTTGCGGTTCGTCGCGGAGCAGAGATTATCACTTATCCATTATTTACAGCAGAAATGACATTTAACAGCGATGGATTAAGAGATGCTCTTTTAGCGCAAAAAGAAAAAGGTAAAGCGATCGTTGTTCTCAATTTCCCTAACAACCCGACAGGTTATACTCCAAGTGTAGCGGATGGTAAAAAAATCGTAGCTGCAATCAACGAAGCGGCGGAAGCAGGAATCAATGTAGTCGTAGTTACTGATGATGCTTACTTCGGATTATTTTTTGAAGATTCGTTGCATGAATCATTGTTCGGCTCATTGCTTGACTTGCACCCACGTATTCTACCGATCAAAGTCGATGGTGCAACCAAAGAAGAATATGTATGGGGATTCCGTGTCGGCTTTATCACATATGGCGCGCAAGATACAGAATCTATTGTAGCTTTAGAACAAAAAACACTGGGTATTATTCGTGCAACCATTTCCAGCGGGCCACACCCATCACAGACTTTTATTTTAAAAGCGTTACAAGATTCTAATTTCGAAGCGCAAAAAGAAGAAAAGTTCCAAATCATGAAAGGCAGAGCAAACAAAGTTAAAGAATTGCTCGACACTGATAAATATCAAGATGCATGGGAATACTATCCATTCAACTCGGGATACTTTATGTGCCTCAAATTAAAAGACGTATCTGCGGAAGATGTTCGTCTACGTTTACTACGTGAATACGAAGTCGGCACAATCGCTCTTGGCGCACATGACCTTCGCGTTGCTTTCTCTTGTATCGCTGAAGAATATTTGGAAGACCTGTTCAACTTGATCTACCAAGCGGTTCAAGATGTGAAAAAAGGCTAATTTATTTGAATGAACTGTTATAATTAAAAAAGCTTCTGTCCACTATTGAGAGAATTATTCTCTTTATAGCGATACAGAAGCTTTTTAATTTTTCATAAACAATCATCACAGTCTAATTCAAAACAACAAAAGTAAACTATCTATGCCAAATAAGCTTCCCGCACCTGATTATTCGTCAGCAGTACTTTGGCATCATCCTGTAGAATAATTTCGCCTGTCTGAATGACATAGCCCCGATGTGCGATCTGTAATGCTTGATACGCATTTTGCTCGACCAGTAAGATGGTCATTCCTGCATCGTTCAACTCCTGAATAATCTCAAAAATCTGATCGACCAATACCGGAGCAAGACCCATCGAAGGCTCATCCAACAGCAGAATTTTGGGATTCATCATCAGTCCTCTAGCAATTGCAAGCATTTGCTGTTCTCCACCACTCATCGTGCCACCGGTCTGATGATAACGCTCTTTGAGCCGTGGAAAATATACAAATGATTTCTCTATTCGCTCCTTGATCAGCTTTTTACTTTTGACCGAGAACGCGCCCATTTCCAGATTTTCTTTTACTGTTAAACGCGGGAAAATACGACGTCCTTCTGGCACATGTGCAATACCACTTTGCGCAATCACATGCGGTTCAAGCGATGTAATCTTTTTACCATCGAAATGAATTTCGCCTTTGGTCTGCACCTGTCCACAGATCGACTTGAGTGTAGTCGATTTGCCTGCACCGTTGGAACCGATCAATGTCACAATCTCGCCTGCATTCACTTCCAGATTGATACCTTTTAACGCTTCAATACCGCCGTAAAAAGCTTGTACATTTTTTAGTTCGACCAGACTCATATCTGTATCTCCTCCTCGACTGCACTTTTACCGAGATACGCTTCGATCACTTTCGGATTGGAACGAATATCTTCCGGGCCACCTTCAGCGATCTTTTCTCCATGATCCAGTACAAGAATATGATGAGATAATTCCATCACTAATTTCATATCATGTTCAATCAAAATAATCGAAATATCCAACTCTTGCTGGATACGGCGGATCAGCCCTGTTAATTCAGACGTTTCGCGTGGATTCATCCCTGCGGCAGGTTCATCTAACAGCAATACTTTAGGCTTGGCGGCAAGTGCGCGGGCAATTTCTAATCGCCGTTGTGCACCATAGGATAGACTGCTTGCTTCCTCGTTATACCATTCTGCCAGACCGACATATTCGAGTAATCGGTACGCTTCACGCTGAGAATCATGTTCTTCATGACGAACACGAGGAAGATTTAACAGTGTGCCGACAATGCCTGTTTTGAGATGAATATGCATACCAACCTGCACATTTTCAAGTACGGTCATACTGCCGAACAAGCGAATATTTTGAAAAGTACGGGCGATACCGCGACTGGTGATGCGATCAGGCTTAATATTAACAATCGATTTTCCATCCAGTTCAATATTGCCTTTATCCGGTACATATATCCCTGTAATCATATTAAAAAAAGTCGTTTTGCCCGCTCCATTCGGCCCGATGACTGCTGAGATCTGTCCTTTCGGAAAATCAAAGTTCACTCCATTCACAGCCGTTAATCCGCCAAAACGTTTGATCAGATTGGTCACTTTTAGCACACTATGATCGGGGTAGTCACTCATACTTATGCTCCTTCCTCATTCACTGTTATTCATGCAATAGCTCTAATTATGCTTTGTATTAACCTTTAGTCTGGTTGCACTTCTGACTTGGATACAGGTGGAGACGGGTCTTTGACTGCTTCCTCAGGAAGTCTGCGATTTCGAGCAGCAATTAATCCATTGGGACGGAAAATAGCGACTAAAATCAAAATCATACCGAAAATAAAACGTTGCATTTTAGAAGGAGATAACGCATTAGGTACTTCAAAAATTCCTTGCTGAGACAATTGATTAAGCCAGCTTGTGAACTCGGTCAACACCTGCAAATTCAGAATCGTGACCAGACTTGCTCCCAAGATCACACCCGGTACACTGCCCATTCCACCTAACACAACCATTACCAGAATCGTGATCGACTCGATCAATGTAAAGCTGGTCGGATCGATAAATGTCTGCTTGGCTGCAAACACAACACCCATCATTCCTGAAAAAGAAGCTCCGATTGCAAAAGCCATCAATTTGGTACGAATCAATGGAATCCCCATCGACTGTGCAGCAATTTCATTTTCACGTACTGCTTTCCACGAACGCCCTAGACGTGAATGTTCTAACCGTCTTACTGCGAAGATAACAATTAATAATATCCCAATTACAATAAAATAAAATTGATGTGGAAATGTAAATTGAAAGCCAAACAAATTCGGTGGCTGGATCGAAGATAACCCCATCGCACCATTCGTAATATTGACGGGCTTTTCTAAATTGTTAAAAATAATACGAATGATCTCCCCGAAGCCCAGTGTCACAATCGCCAGATAATCGCCTTTGACACGCAGTACAGGCAGACCGAGCAATATCCCAAAAATCCCTGCAATAAAACCTCCGATTAGAATAAAAATCCAGAAGCTTTCACCGGATAACGGAAAGAGTTCTCCTGAAATAAAATTATTCGCTTGCCCTGTCGCAAAAATGCCGTATGTATAGGCGCCTACAGCGAAAAAAGCAATAAACCCCATGTCCAACAATCCTGCAAATCCAACTACAATATTCAGCCCGAGCGCCATCGCTACATATATACCGCATTGGGTCGCCACTTCCATATACGATTCGCGGGATGTACCGCCTGAAGTGGCGAATGGAATCACAATCACCAGTAAAAATACGGCAATACTCCATTTCATCCCATTGCTAAATGACGTATAGTACAACAGCAACAGCGAAGCCAGCATCAATAGAAAGGCAGTGACCGAACGGTCGATCAAATATACAGCACCTGCGGTTACAAGTATAAATGCAGCTAACAGTAATCCTTGTGCAAGTTTATTCGCTTGCAACATCGTTTGTAATTTCCCCATCGGTTTCACCTACACTTTCTCTTTGATTGCTTTGCCGAATATGCCCTCCGGTTTGAAGATCAGCACAATAATCAGAATCATAAAAGCAAATACATCTTTGTACTCTGCTCCAAAATTACCACCTGTCAAAATGCCCAGATTCGATGAAGCAAACATTTCAAGCACACCCAGTACGATTCCGCCGAACATCGCACCACGAATATTACCAATTCCTCCTAGAACAGCAGCGGTAAATGCTTTGAGTCCCAAAATAAATCCGATATACGGATCAATCGTTCCATACTGTTGAGCAAATAAAACCCCTGTCGATCCACCTAATGCTGAACCGATAAAAAAGGTTAGCACAATCACTTTATTTACATTGATAGACATTAACGATGCGGTCTCCCGATCTTGCGCAACTGCACGCATCGCTCCGCCCCATTTGGTTCGATTCACAAAAATATCGAGCCCAATCATTAACAAAATCGCGATTACAAAAATAAACAATGTATTCGCTTTGACTGAAGCATCGGTAAACCAGCTAGAGATCGAAGAAAGCGGCAATTGATAACGCTGATCAAATAATTGTGGTGTGCTAATAATATAGTTACCTGTTTTGAGCTCCGCGATAAATCGAATCACATCTTGCAAAACAAACGAGACTCCAAAAGCAGAGATTAATAGGATCAACTTGGGTGCTTTGCGTAACGGTCGATAAGCTACCCTTTCAATCCCGACCCCAAGTGCCCCTGTAACCAGCATTGCGATTAAAATAATCAGTAAATACGACAACCATGCGGGCATACCGGTCAACCACCCTGCCCCCTGAAAACCAAACAGCACTGCTGTCCCTACAAAAGCACCGGTCATAAAAATCTCACCATGCGCAAAGTTAATCAATTCCAGAATACCGTATACCATCGTATAACCTAGTGCTACTACAGCATAGATTGCACCTAGCGCCAGACCATCGATCAATACCTGAGGTAAAGTTTGCAAAATACTTGAGAACATTCAGTTACTCCCTTCATACGCTCATTCGTCATTCTGCTACATGATGATTTTGCAAAAGTACTCTAAAACAAAAGCCAAAAGATGTGTATATCACAGCACATACCTTTTGGCTTTTATTTGGAAAAGGATTGTTTATTTTGCAGGTTGAGCAATCTCTGCTTCAAGTGATCCTGGATACGTAGCATCAGCGAATTTGTAAATAAATACTTTCGCATACGCATTGTCTCCGATATCATCAAAGCTTACTTTAGTGGCTACACCTTCAAAATCTTTGGTCGCACGCACAGCATCACGTACTGCATCACGAGCTGGTGCTTCTGTACCTGAACCCATCGCTGTTTTGATCGCTTCTAACATGACACTCATCGAATCATACGCATAGACAGAATAACCTTCTGGATTTTTACCAAATGCTTCTTTGTAACGGGCTGTCCATTCTTGTCCGTCCGGTAATTTGCTAATATCTCCAGCCACCGAACTGTACAATGCTCCTTTTACATCAGCTCCAGCAATATCGACCAGACCGGAAGAATCAAGCGCATCTCCTCCCATAATCGGAGCTGTAATTCCTTTATCACGAGCTTGCTTAATCAATAGACCTGCTTCAGCATACAGTCCACCGAAGAAAATAAAATCAGGCTTTTGCGTAGCTGCAATATTCAGTACACCGTTGAAATCTTTTTCACCAACAGTGATTCCTTCATAGCCAGAAATCGTAGCTCCTTGGGCTTGAGCGGCATCACGAAAAGCTTCCGCCAATCCCTGACCGTAAGCTGTTTTGTCTTGTATAATAAAAATATTTTTGGCTCCTGCTGTTTTTATAGCATATTCAGCCGCTGCTGGACCTTGAAAATCATCGCGTGCAACGACACGGTTCACGACTTTGAGTTTGCGATCAGTTAATTCTGTAGCGGTACTTGCAGGGGAAATCATTGGGATGTTGTATTTTTCGTAGACAACAGAGGAAGGAATAGATACGCCGGAGTTCAAATGCCCGATCACGCCCAGTACTTGTTGATCAGCACCGATCAATTCAGCATTGGCTACACCTTTTTTGGGATCACCTTGATCGTCATAAGGAACCAATTCGAGTGAATATCCTAATTTGGTAAACTCTTCTTTGTGATCTTCCATCGACATCTGTGCACCTAGCTTAATCGCTTCACCTTGAATAGAACTACCACCGGATAATGGAGATTGAGTAGCAATTTTAATCACTTTACCACCTGTACTTGCTGTAGAACCTCCACTTGCGCCAGAAGAAGACGTAGCTCCATTTCCACACCCTGCCAGTAATCCTGTAATCAATGCTGCGATCATTAATCCACTCCACTTGCTTCTCATCATAATCCCCCTTTAATAATGTCAACTTTAGTAACACATTAAATTAACTATATTGCCTATTTCTTACATCAGTATAACGATATCCATTATATTATTCAATTAGAATTTATATCTTCTAATTCCAAATAATATAATATTTAAACATTATTAACTGATTAACATTCATTATACTGTGAAAATTTAGGTTATCAATACTATTTTTATTCATTTTAAAAGTTTTTATAATTATTTACTGATATTTTATAATATACATTCTCTATTTCCAACATGTTAGGTATATACCATTTACCTTTTTATTTTATCTTCTATGTAATATTTACATATTATTAATGTTATTTTATATAACATTAGTTCATAACAAAAAAGCCAGAACTTTCACTTATCTTCTTCTTAGCGGAAGATAAACAAAGTTCTGGCTTAGTTACCACTATACCTGTAAATAACATCTGCATATAGCATCTTGATGATCTACGATATAGCGATCTGTTCATTGGTACAACCGAGACCACGTAAAATATACTGCGTCAATTCTTCTAACTGATCAGTCTCTACAGAACGCTGAATATCTAGCAATGTGACGACGGTTAATGACTTGACATCATTACTGCTAAATAAAATACTGCCCATCACTTGCAAAGAAGTATGATTCAACGACCGAAAATAAAAAGTACCTTGCTGTAGACCATGTTCCAAATAATGACGAAGTAATTGCCATACCGGAAGAGTGTACTTTTGAATAATATCGATTCGCTGAGAATGCAGGGTGAATTCTTGATGTATAATGTCTGAAATCTCCGGATCACATTTGCAAAAATGATACATCTCTTCAATCAACCGCTTCATTCCCTGAATCGGATCGACTTCTTCACGACGGATATGTTCTGCAAATAGAGGAATTGGAATAAATTCTTTTAACATCGCTTCAAATAATGGCTCTTTGCCACCATAATAATACGAAACCAACGAAATATTCGCATTCGCTTCTTTGCAGATTTCTCGTACTGACGTCGCTTCAAACCCTTTTGTGGCTGCTAATTTTTTGGTTGCTTGCAAAATACGCATTTTAACATGGTCTTCATTTTTATCCACCACGTTCACTTCCCTGCCTTTGATTGCTATCGCTAGAAATCATCCGTATCTCCATGATGCGGAATAGTAATCTTTTCCAGCCATACTGTCTTTATCATATCATCAAGACTCGGCTATCGCTACCAGTGGAGAGACAGGCAGTTTGTCTTTGCGTAGTGCAGTGGCAATTCCAATAATAAGAAGAGCAACAATCATAATACATACCAGTGCTAGGCAATCTTTGCCTACACCTGTACCGCCGAACAATAGATTCATTAACCCTTGTACAGCATAAGTCGCTGGAAACGCCGACCCAATCCACTGGTAAAAGTCTGGTAGCAATTCACGTGGCATCATCGCTCCTGACGAAACCAATTGTACAGACAGTATCAAAATATTAAATAGCATTCCTGCCATATCGAATACAAATAAAAACATCTGTGCAACTAACATAAAAGTTAACAAGAATAATGCTTGAAAGCCCCACAATGCCATAAATCCATGCCCTAACTGTCCTCCGAATAATGCCACCAGTGAAGTCCCTACCAGAGATACGACAATCGATGCACCTGCTGTCACTAACAAACGAACAGACATACGTGACCAGCGTCCGAACCGACTTGCCAGTGCTTTGGACGAAATCTGGAAGTTCTGTCCCATAATCATCGCACCGACATAGGAAGCCAGAATCATCATCATCGGCACCATCTGATTGTTCATCCCTTGTACGGGATTGACCGATTGAATATCAGACACCACCCGCTGAGACATCATTGTCGCCGCCGTCTGTGCTTGTTGTTCTGGAAGTTGTCCTGCAAATACACCTTTTAGTCCACTTTCCACAGCGACTTTATTAACATTAGCAGTAACTTTATCTGCAATCGAAGTCATCATATTTTTGATCATAATCGGATTGGATTCATTGATAAAATAATGCAATTGTGCAGGATTCTGAGACTGTACAGTCGTTGCAAAATCTGCTGGAATCTCAATAATCATCTGTATATCACGTTCTTGCAATTGTTGTTGAGCTTGAGCTAACGTCATCCCTGTGCGAACACCTACAGGTAACGAAGATTGCAGACTGGTAATCAACTGTTCTCCGTATACTTTATCTTCATTAACAATAGCTACATTCAAGTGATCTAACCGTTCTGTAATGCCTTGATAACCAGTCATCCACACAATGGTAAAAATAAGCTGAAATAAAATCGCTGTCGCAATCCCTACTTTGGTCGTAGGCAACTTCATAAATGCTGCAAAAATAGATTTCATAATTCCTCCTGTATCGGCTATCGCTACCGTATCCTTGATTTTACCAAATTCAAACAATCGTTTTAAACGACTGTTTGATTAATATAATGATTGAAAACGATTACTGTCAAACTTTATTTTAAATTTTACATATGTATTGTATTAGGACGATAAAAAAAGCATCCAGCAACTTGCACCAGATGCCCAGAAATATGTGTAATTGTATATATTCCATACTATTCTTTCATCTGTACTGATCTTAACGTTCTCCTTGTAACACCTCTATCATTAATTCCCCACCTAATCGAAATCCATATGTAAATGAACCTGCACGATCCATACTGTTCAACTGGTAATACAAGTCCCACATAGATTCAAGCTCCAACCATTCTTCAGGAGACAGCTTCTCTTTCCACTCTGCCATTTTAGCTGATATTTGTTCGCTGATCTGTGTATATTCTTTGTTGTGAGATACTGCTTTCTCATCTGGACGCAAGTTGCCGTAGTAGATATTTTCTAACAGACTGCTCATGATTTTGTATCCTTTCTGTAGTTGATCATATACATTAATATGGTTTGCTGAATACATTATAATCATCATATACTACAGAGTGAGCTAAGCTAATGATTTATGCGAAAGTCGCATACGTTTAAGATGTCTTTGAATACTATAAATATATACAATTTAACGAGAGATTTATTTATAAGACTGCGTATTCCATTAATCGTTTTACCTTTAGGAATAGTATTATTCTTATCCTATTATGTAGGTCTTTTCTAGAATAATAGTGCTAAAATTCATCTTATATGTTATTTGTTGTAGCGCTAGTATTTATATCTGAGAAAAAAGTAAACGTATTTGCTGGGTTTGGTATATTAATATTAGGTTTACTTTTTGAATTTGTGATTGAACCTAAAGATTGGTCGTAATTGCTTAGAGTGTTAACTTAGGATTCTATAAATGTATAATTTTTAATCTAAGGAGAGATAATATGAGAATAAAAATATCAAAATATATGATACCCATTATTTGGCTAGATACAAGCATTTTAAGCAATTTTCAAATATATAAATCTAAAGGAACATTCAAATCAATTGAACACAAAAATTATGTAGAACAATTGTATCGGCTTATACAAACTAAAACAAAAGAAAAAAAGTTGATTTTTGCTTTGGGAGATCAATTTGAAGAACTTAATGGACGAACCGAAGAGGAATTTCTTGATCGTAGACGTACATCTCAAAACTTATCTATGAATATTAAAATGAAAAATCGTCAAATTATACATAATGATCAATTGAATGAAGCCATGAAATTTCACGTAGGTAAAACTTCAGTCTTACATTTTTCAGCTAAAAATCTTTTTTATCAAGACCCTCTTGAAAAGATGAATGAAAATCAAAAGTATAGTATCTCTATTGAAAGCAAAAATGATTATTTATTGGCTAAAAATCGAAATATACAAAGCTTAGATTTTCAATCAGAACTGGAAAATGTCCATAAAGCAATTTCAGAAAAAAAGGTGACTTATGAGGAGCATTTGCAAGAGGAATATTTAGGTCGCCTTCGTGCTATTGATATAATAAGAACTAGACATAAAGAAAAATTAATAAAAATTTTATCCGATATTAATTCAAATAAATTTGAAAATGAAACAGAAATTATTTATAGCCTTATAAATTGTCTAGAATACAATGAGTATTGGATTTATAAAGATATTGAGGAAATGTGGAAGTCTGCTAATAATATTCATGAACAATTATTTTCTCTAAATTTATTTAGTTATTATGAAAAGGTGAAGTCATTTTTAGAATCTAATGTATACAAATCATTACCCTATGTTGATATTAGTAGTAAATTAACTGCAAAAATTTTTATTGGTAAAAAACAAATTGCTAGTGGCGATCGAATGGATATCGAACATTTATCAACAGTTGTTCCCTTCGTAAACTATGTAGTCACAGACACAGCAATGAAAAATCATCTTAAAGAATTAGAGATAGACAGAATATATAACACAGAAATATACGGTTCTAAATTTAGTGATTATTCTAAATTAATTGAAAAGCTAGAAAATTTATAAACTTTTATATTAGATCAGATTAATTAACTTGCATTTTATAAATAAGAAAGAGTTACCGCCTCTTCCTCACGGTAACCCTCTCTTCCATTTACTTCCTTTTTAATTCAACGCCGCAAAAGTCTCAACCAATGCTTCATTTACATCCACATGTGTATAGCCCAAATCTCTCGCCACCGCCGCATACGTCATTCGACCTGCCGCTGTGTTCACTCCTAATTTCAAAGCAGGATTACTTTCAAGTGCTACTCTCAATCCTTGATTCGCAATCTGTGTTACATAAGGCAATGTCGCATTCGTCAATGCCATCGTCGACGTTCTTGGTACCGCACCCGGCATATTCGCCACAGCGTAATGGACAACACCATGCTTCACATACGTCGGTTCGTTATGTGTCGTAATCCGGTCAATCGTCTCGACAATTCCGCCCTGATCGATCGCTACATCGACAATGACAGAGTTTGGCGACATCGATTGTACCATCGCTTCGGTGACTAATTTAGGTGCTTTCGCTCCCGGAATCAATACAGCTCCGATCACTAGATCCGAAGCGGCTACCGCTTCTGCAATATTGTAAGGATTGGAGATTAACGTCTGGATCGATGAGCCAAAGATATCTTCTAACTGACGCAACCGATCTGGGTTCAAGTCCATAATCGTTACATCTGCTCCCAGTCCGACTGCGGTTTTGGCAGCATTTGTTCCGACCACGCCACCACCGATAATAGTTACTTTTCCTTTTTTCACACCCGGTACACCACTGAGCAAGATACCTTTACCACCATGAGGACTTTCAAGGAATTGTGCACCGATCTGACTTGCCATACGTCCAGCGACTTCGCTCATTGGAGTTAGTAATGGTAACGTCCGATTCACTTCTACTGTCTCGTAAGCGATCCCGATGACTTTATGCTCGATGAGAGCAGCAGCCAGCTTCGGTTCTGCGGCGAGATGGAGATAAGTGAATAGAATTAAGCCTTCACGAAAATACACATATTCGGATGGCAATGGTTCTTTTACTTTCAACACCATCTCTGCGGTACTCCACACTTGAGCCGCTTCGACCAGAATCTGCGCCCCTGCTTGTTCGTAGACGCTATCTGTGAATCCACTACCTGCACCAGCGCCAGATTGGATATAGACCTCATGCCCTGCTCCGCTTAATGTAGCCACACCTGCTGGTGTAATCGCTACCCGATTTTCGTTGTTTTTAATTTCTGTCGGGACTCCAATTCTCATGCCAGTTCCTCCTTTAAGGTACGTTCTTGCTCTACGTCATCATTATAGGATAGATAAAATGTCATGTAATCGTCTAATTCCCCAAATTTGAAGGTTTTTATTTGTGTAAAAATACAAAAGGTTATCTAAATATGTCATATAATCTAACTCATTAACTCATAAAGGTTTATAAATAAAATATTTCAACAATAAATTTCACATCAAAGAGAAGCTTTATACTACATATATACCCTTATTCTGATTCTTCTAATAGTAAAAGCTTAATTTCTAGATACAATGTTACTTTTTGCGCCATATCGTTCAGATCGATCTGTCCGACTTCGGCTATTCGTTTGAGCCGATAATTCAGTGTATTGGTATGCACATGCAGTTGCCCGGCAGCTAATTTGGCATCGCTGTTATGATCGAGAAATACAGCTAACGTATGCAGTAAATGACTATGATGCTCTTGATCGTACGCCGCAAGCTTGTCTAGTGGAGACGTATACGCCGGGAATTGTACAGCTTCTTGCTTCATTGCATAGAGATACCGGTAAAATCCTGCTTGTGGATAATACAAAATAGAAGTCGTTTCAGGCAATCGGTGATGTAACATCAATAGATATTGCGCTTCGGTATAGCTACGACTGATCGCTAATACAGAGGACACTACACTCCCTGCTCCATATTCAATAGGAGATGAAGGTAGTAACGTAGAAAGTCGATTCACCAGAGGAACAATCGTATGTTCGACAGGTGCGACTGAAGAGGCTGTTTTGGCAGTACTGCATAATAGAATCAACCGATGGGGCTCTCGCAAATGAAGCACAATTCGTACAGCATACTCGGTAGCGGCTTGCATGGCTTTGTCTAACCAATCGTTGTTATCATGATTGCTGTCTTGTTCAATCATTAGAATGTACGAATAAGCAGGCATTTGTATACCTACTTCACGAGCTTGTGCTAGCGCATCTTGTTCCGAAGTAAATCGACCTTTTAATAAACGGTTAAAAAAATCAATACTTTGTTTACGCTTTTGCATCTGGATCATTTTGGATGCAGCTAGAGTAGCACTGTATTTTAATTGCTGGATTTGCTCACTGGTGAAAGAACCTTTATTTTCAAGCAACCAGATATAGCCGAGCACTTCATCGTAATGCCGAATCGCGATTGCCATCCGGTTATTTAATCCCACTTGGCTCATGCCCTCTACATGCACAGGTTCCCATGTATCTAGCAATTGTTGCATCGCTCCCGATTCATACAGTGCACGCACTACATCTTCAGGCACTTTGCGTCCGACAATGGTAGCGATGCGCGCAGGATCGCTATTCGGATCATGCGAACTGTAGGCTAGCAGGCGGTGTTCTGCATCTTCTATCGTTACAGGTGTCTCCATGACTTCACTTATTTTTTCGACTAATGTTTGTAAATTATCGATATCCATTTCGTTAATTTTGGGGATCATAGCGCACCACCTGTAATAAGCAATTTTACCCGTTCAATACATTATAGGCTTTATTGAATATACTGTTTTTTTCTGGAATTTACAATTATGGATAATCAACTTGATGTTAAATATGAAAAAAACCTGTCGATCATAATCAACCACATCAAGAGTGGCAGATCGATCAACAGGTTGATTACAAAAATCATATATTCAGATCATACATTCCATACGTACAGATAGGATATCATCCTACAGCAGATATAAGCGATCTCAAGCCATTTGGACTGCAAATAACATAACATCCTATCGAATATGCTTGAAGAAAGTTCAACGCCAGCTATTTTGCTTGGCAAACATCACTTTTTCCTTATAGTAGAAAAATGTAATAGCAAAAGTCGCACTTATAGTGCCAAGATTAGAACTTTAATCAAATTCCGCTTCCGCTTCGATATCTTTAAGCCATTTGCGATTCAATGAACGGCGATATAACCAGACCGCTACCAAGCCTGCGATAAATGTAAGAATCATTCGCACCGGATCACCTGCACTTGCAAGAGGTAACCACAGTAGCAATGTTATCCATATCTGTGTCTGTGTGATTAATTTGACCGTTTCCAGACGTTGTGATTCAGGAGGAATCGGATAGATTGATAACCAGAGTGTATCGGTATGTTGCTTACGCAAACTGGTCATTTGCATCCCTGCTAGTAAAATAAACAGCAGATATACCACAATGCCGAACCACGATTCACGAGTAATCAATACAAATACGATACCGATCACTACAAATCGAATCAAGATCGGTAATAGCTCTCCACGAACCAATGTTTTGGAAACGAGAAAACGAAATGCTTTGGCAGGTATCCAGGGTACACGATTGCCGACAAAAGATAACCAGCGGCGATGACTGACTTTGCGTTCGCCATTCGGTACATCGACAAACCAACCGAGCATACGCATGACGCCTGCGGCATGATTTCTTTCTGTCGCAATCAATCGTTCCCACGGCACAGAAGCCTTACCGGGAATACGCAACAGCACGATATAGACAAGAGCAATTACAACGACTGCAATAAGAGCAGTCATCAGTGGCAACCAGAGAAATGCCGCCAGTAAGCCAATAATCAATACATAGCGCAATAGACGATAACCGACACGAGCAGCGGCTGTATTCATCCGCAATTCTTGCCAGCTTCCGTAACTACCGAGTAATTTGGCAATAATCAGCACAATCACAAGTAGACTTAACGACTTGGCGTTCATATCTGCACGTACGTAAAATGGAAAAGCAACCAGTGCTAGAATCAACAACCAGATCGTTTTCCCAATCACACTACTACGCCAAGCCGGAGCAAAGTATTCACGCATACGCACTTCGAGTGGCAACATAAATACAATATCGGCTGTTCGCATATACGTACGCACACTGCCATAGATCGATAGCGGTGTGAATAAAATCAGTAATATCCAGTGTACAGGCAGACCTTGAGGTACATTTTGCAAAAAGGTCGTATACCATGCTGCAAATACAATGAGCAGAAAAAAAGTGACGATTGCGAGTCCGCTTTGCATCACATAGCGTAGATAAGGAAGCACTTCTCCCCAAAAAGCTTGTTGCCTCTGCTGACGTAACTTGAGCAGATCATTCATAATTACAGCCCATCCTGAACCAGATCATAGAAAATCTGTTCGAGTGGTACGTTCTGCTGACCCGTCTGCTCACGAATCTGCTCCAATGTCCCTTGAATAATAACTTTTCCTTTGTGCAACACAATAAATCGATCACAATAATTTTCGATCGTCGACAAAATGTGTGAACTTAGCAATATAGATGATCCACTTTCTTTGGTCTGTACCATAAAATCAAGCAACGACCGAATACCGAGCGGATCAAGCCCTAGAAATGGCTCATCGATTACATACAATGGAGGAGCGGCTACAAAAGCACTCATGATCATCACTTTCTGCTTCATCCCTTTGGATAAGTGCATCGACAGGCTATCTTCTTTGTCACCCATATTGAATAGCTTGATCAAATGAGCGGAACGTTGTTCATAATCTGCTTGACTCACATTATAAGCACGTGCGGTAAATTCTAGATGTTCACGCACTGTCATTTCTTCATACAATTGCGGAGATTCCGGTACAAAAGCAAGTGAAGCCCGATATTGCTCAGTTTCTTCTGCCAGTGTAGATCCTTGAATCCGAATCTCCCCTTGTTGCGGAGTCATTAATCCCAAAATATGCTTCATGGTTGTGCTTTTTCCTGCACCATTCAGACCAATCAGTCCAATCATCTCACCGCGACCGACTTCAAAGCTGATATCATGCAGGACAGGCTTACCACGACTGTATCCACCACTGAGGTGATCCACGTTAAGTATAGCTACCTGTTCCATTATTGTTACCTCACTTTTCGTCTTGAGATGCAGCCCGTTTTTCTTTTAACCATTTCGGTGCACCTTTACTTTTGGTATCTACTTTTGGTTTGCGTTTCTTTTTATCTGTTTTCGGATTCACTTTAGCCGCAGGTGACGATGTTCTTGGCTTGAACTCACGTTCTGTCGGACGAGTTGAATCTGGATTACTTTTTGCAGAAGATTCTGTATTCACATCAGATTTGACCGTTGAGCGTGTTTCTGATGATCCTTTTTCTTTTTTGACAGATGGTGTAGATGCAGGGCGAGAAGAACGAGCGGCTGCCGCTTCTGCACGTGAAGCACGATATGATTCTTCACGTTCTTGTTGTTGTTCCAGTGTCAGGACTGCTCCACCTTTTAACACATGCTCTTGCAAATCAATATGCAAAGCATCGGCAAATTTACGCATAATAAACCGTTCACGTTCGGTAATAATCGAAGCGGCTACGCCTTTTTTGCCCATACGTCCTGTACGTCCACTGCGATGTACATAATGATCGGTATCAAAGGCTGGATCAAGACTTACCACCAGATTCAATCCTTCAATATCCAGTCCACGTGCAGCTACATCGGAAGCGACAAGCACTTTGATTTTACCTTCTCTAAATTGAGACAATACGGTACTACGTGTTACTTTGTTTGCATCACCATACAATACACGCGCAGATAGACCCAGATGGTTTAGCTTCGCTTCCACTTCTGCAATATCGTTCGTATCGTTGACGAATACGAGTGAACGTGGAGAGTTATAATGGCGTAATACACGACGTAGAATTTCTAATTTATCCCGTTCTTCGGCTACAAAATACACATGTTCAATCCCTGACGATGTACGGGTATCCGGTTCGATCCCAATCTCTAACAAGTCGTTCATTTCACGATTCGCCAGTGTCAAAATCTCTTCATTCACTGTAGCGGATAAAAAGACCAGTTGACGATCTTTGCGTGTGCTACGAATAATCTTCTTCACATCACTGCCACCACCAAGTCCGATCACTTGATCCACTTCATCGACAATCAGTGTATTCACAAGGTGCATTTTGAGCTTACGCAGATTGATCAATTCACTAATCCGTCCAGGAGTTCCGACTACAATCTGTGGATGACGCTTTAACTTTTCAATCTGACGCTTCATCGCTGCTCCACCGATCAGACCCAGTGTCATAATGCCACGTTCTGCGCCATAACGCTCACTTTCACGTACGATCTGCATCGCTAGCTCCTGTGTAGGTGCTAAGATCATCGCTTGTAATTGCTTGCGCTCTGGATCGACTTGTTGCAATACAGGCAATAAATACGCTAGCGTTTTACCGCTACCTGTTTGCGATTGAGCGATAGCGTCTTTTCCTTCGAGCAAATGAGGAATAGCCTCTGCTTGCACCGGAGAAGGCTCCGTAATCCCATAACGTTCTAGTACATCATTTAACCATTCATTGATGCCCAGTCCGAGAAAATTCACTTTTGATTCCATACATTTCATCCTTTCAAGCCCTTGAATCATTTTATAAGTACAAACTATTCAACACTTGTTTATATTCTAATACATGAGTAATCAGACAGAGTACAACACTCTACTATTATATGCGAAAACAGAGACTACACCAAATATAATCATACCGCACCAAAAACCGGTTCATTTCGAACCGGCTGGATCATTGTATAACGTATATTTTTCTTTTATTTTCGATCAAATAAACGGTAGGTTAACCGATCAATAAATCGTGGAAAAAGTCCGTACAGACGCATTCCTGGAATCGCAATACGTGGCAAATCCAGTTCTTCTTTGCGCTTTTCCATCACTTTAACAATATCACGTGCCACTTTATCAGGAGTCATCATAAATTGACTTACATTTTTAACATAATCTCCTGAAGGATCAGCACGATCAAAAAAGGCAGTCGCGATTGGCCCCGGATTGATCGAAGAAATTTTGATATTGGTTTCTCTCAACTCTTGTCGTAATGCATTGGTGAATCCAAGTACTGCATGCTTGGTTGCTGTATACGATGTCGATTTGGCAGTTGGAAATTTGCCTGCGAGCGAAGCGATATTAACGATCTGCCCTGTTCCAGCGGTCAACATATGTGGAAGAACAGCCTGTGTACAACGGACAATCCCTAGATAATTGACGTCCATCATCATTTTATAATCTTCGATAGGCATTTCGGTAATCGTTTTGAATTGTCCGTAACCAGCGTTATTTAGCAAAATATCAATTTTACCGTATTGCTGGATCACTTGATCCACTACACGCTTCACATCTTCATCTTGTTGTACATCCATACGAATCACTTGATGCTCGCCTTTTAACTGTCTGGATAATGTAGCTAATTTATCTTCAGAACGTGCAGTCAAAATCGGAATTGCTCCTTTTTCTACTAATAAGGATGCTACTCCTGCTCCAAGTCCGCTAGAAGCTCCTGTGATCAGAACGACTTTATTCGTCAGTTTTACCATAGTATCGCAGTAATCATACTGCATTCCTCCCTTTTGTACCTACCCGAAAATGAATTCTAATTTATCTACAACATATGAATTGATATATTTGCATATACATTTACAGATTGCCTGTCACTTCTATACCGTCAGCATTCTGTACATGTGTACTGATCCATGTTTTAAATTGTTGACAGAATACTGCCAGCTCTGGATCTTCTACTTGCTGTTGATCCAGTTCTTCTAATACAGCCACCCATATTTCTTTACCGATCGGATTATCCCAACAGGGATCTAATCCATTCATTGTCTCCATCGTATATGGATTGGTTAACGGAAAATGCTTATCCAACAGCGGACGGATATAATCAAAATCCTCATTATATATAAACAACATTTCTTGTAATGAAATGTCTTGTTGATCGTCTTCGATAAGAAAAGGCGATAATGTAAAACCTATATTTCTTTTCGGCCCTTGATAACGATAGATCAGTACAGGGATCGAATCTTTCGCTTGGTTTGCCATTGGCGTCCTCCTGTATCTATTGCTAGCACACGCATCTACAAAATTCTTTTTCATTATACTTTGATAGGTCTGAACTGCCAAATAAACTCTTTTACAAACGCTTTACTTATAGGAAATTATTTCCTCAACATCAAGAAAACATGTTATATTTTATTCAGTTACTTGGTTACTTTTAACTCAGAATTCATTATAGCGTTTTTATTGCCAAACGTTTGATGTAAGATATTTTGCTTTGCAAAAATCATTATTCATTTCATTAAAAGAAATCGCGTTTATGTTGCCAAACGCTTGATGTAAGATATTTTGCTTTGCAAAAATCATTATTCATTTCATTAAAAGAAATCGCGTTTATGTTGCCAAACGCTTGATGTAAGATATTTTGCTTTGCAAAAATCATTATTCATTTCATTAAAAGAAATCGCGTTTATGTTGCCAAACGCTTGATGTAAGATATTTTGCTTTGCAAAAATCATTATTCATTTCATTAAAAGAAATCGCGTTTATGTTGCCAAACGCTTGATAAGGAGGATTATGATGTATTGTAACCATTGTGGGGCAAATCAGCCGGATAATGCTGTTTTTTGCAGTCAGTGTGGAGCTAAACTTCAGACACCAACAGAACCTTCACCTGATACACAGGAAATCCCTAACGAACAGCCTCCTGTAGATATTCTGGATCAACTTCGTTCAGATTCGTCTTCAGTTCATGCTGATTCGCAGTCTAGTGATACAGAACATATTCATTCTGTAGCATCTGCATCATCGACTTCATCTTCAGGAGCACCACCTCACCCCCCTGCTTCTCCTTTACGTCATCTAACATGGATCATACCAACAGTATTATTGCTTGGTATAGCAGGTACTTTATTTTGGTGGTATCAACATCAACAAGATATCAATCAACAAGTCACCCAGTTACATCAAGAAGCAAGTACCCTTGCTCTTAAAGGGCAGTATGAACCTGCTCTGACCAAGCTTACCCAAGCCACTACTTTACGCCCGACCTATGCAGTATTAAATACAGATCAACGTATGATTGAGACCGCGAATCGTATCCATACCAAATTAACAACGGTTTCTTCCAAGCTCAAGTTAAATCAGCTAGAACCTGCGGAACAATCATTGACCACTTTGCAAAAAGCTTTAGATGCTCGCAAAGAACCGATATTTGATCAAGAAAAAACGTTAGCCAATCGCAACCAAGATCTGCTGGCTGTTCTTCAAGTGAAAAAAGAATTAGACCAATTGGATACGATTGATGCACTCGCTTATAAGCTTGATGAAGTAGATCGACTAAATAATCAGGAAGCTAAAGAAGTTCATCAATTGATTATTAATAAGATTATAACGATCAGTATGAAAAATGCCGAAAAGCTTCTCCAACAAAATGATTTTAGCCAGGCTACAGAAGCTGTCAAATCCGGGCTACAGTACTCTAGCAAAGATGAAAAATTACTATCGCTACAAAAACGGATCACTTCTGAAAAAGAAGCCTTCGAACTTGCTGAAAAACAGCGCATCGAACGAGCTATTCAACAAGCCGAAGAAGAAGATTTAAAAAACCGAACAGCTGGTGTTGAATTATCGAATCTCGATGTACAGCTCAATGAGTATGGTGATATCGAAATTTACGGTGAAGTCAAAAATGTAGCTACCAAGCCTATTTATTCGATCACTGTTTATTATTCCGGTTATGATGCCGCCGGTAATTATCTATTTTCTTCTTCCGCATCTGTCGAACCTTATGATCTGGCGATCGGAGCTACAGGATCTTACAGTGCGTATGAATATGATTGGTATGAAGAAGTGACGATACAGATTGATAATATTACATGGTATCTGGATTAAGGAGGAGCCTATATGAATAAAGCATGGATAGTAAGCAGTATTGCCAGCGTAGTCATTGTTGCAGCAGGTATAGGTTCCTTTATGTATATCAATCGTACCGTTCCTGCTCAATTACCAAATAAACCTTTAGTCGCAACGGTTACAACCAAAGCTACCCAAGCTTCGAAAGGGAATCCAGCTTTAAAAGATGTTATTTTTAATACTCAGAAAAAAGTCGTGATGATTGAGTTAGATGATGGATCTCTTGGATCAGGGTTTCTTTATAACAAGCAAGGCGATATTATTACCAATGCCCATGTTGTCGCAGGAGCACTGAACGTCAAAGTGAAAACAGCCGATGCTCGTACGCTAGATGGCAAAGTGATCGGTATGGGTACAGATATGGATATCGCTGTGGTTAGAGTTCCAGAGCTAGCTGACACAGAACCTTTAGCATTAGCGCAAAATAGTAATGCCGATGTAGGTGATAATGTATTAGCTCTCGGTAGCCCGCTTGGCTTACAAAATACGATCACCACTGGCATTATTAGTGGCGTGGGGCGTGATTTTACGATAGATCCTTATGTCTATACCAATCTCTATCAGATCAGTGCACCTATTGCTCCAGGGAATAGCGGTGGCCCACTCATTCATGCCGATACTGGCGAAGTGTTAGGTATTAATTCAGCGATGGCAAGCGAATCGAATACGATTGGCTTCAGTATTCCTGTATCCGAGATTCAAGAAACGGTACAGAAATGGTCAAAGAATCCGGGTAAAGATTTACCTAAAACCTCCAAGCCAGCTACCGATACCGTATCCGATGCACCTTCTGTACAAGATGATGCTCAGTATATCGTCAGCTACTTTTATGAAAGTCTAAGTATGCAAGATTATGTTACCGCATACTCTTTGCTGGGGAGTCGCTGGCAAAGCAATCTGTCTTATGCCGATTTCCGTCAAGGCTATATTCAGACAGGCGAAGTCTCGATTGATTCGATTATTGCTAGCAAAGATGGAGATCAAGTTAAAGTAACGGTTGAGATTACAGCCGAAGAACGCAAAGATTCAGGAACAGTATATAGCTCGTATAAGCTTGATTATGTATTAGGCTATGAGAATGATATTCTGAAAATATTAAGCGGTGAAGGTAAAAAATTGACCTCTTAACTTTATGCTTGGTTATGCTCATGCTGTATGAATATACAATAAAACCTCTTTTACCTTTACGCTCAGGTAGAAGAGGTTTTATCGTACTCTTTGGAAGTATACAGATGGTTTTGCCGATTAAGAGATCATTACTTGAATATCGAGTTCTCCGATTCCATCCATTAACAAAGGAATTGTTAATGCTTTGGCGGACACAAATCCAGTCATGGCACTAGTCTTCATTACCTTTGGAGGTGTAATGTCTACTGTAACGCCCTGGTTGGATAAAATGGTACTTGCATTACCACTAATCATATTGCCTAATTCTGAGATAGCACTTTGACTCATTTCGTCCATCTCTGTAATCACAAAGCCACCCATCATTGCTGAAACCATACGCAACGCTACTGCTTCTTCAATACCAAACATAATATCTCCGCTCATTTGTCCGGTCATTCCGATCTGAATCCAGATATAACCGTCAACTAGCTCGATATCTTTAATGCCCAGGCTTCCTGTGGAAGGAGCCACTTGTACTACTTGTCCAATAACGAGTCGCGCAGCTTCCAAAAATGGATTGATTACTTCCGCTTTCATAATTCGTTTACTCCCCTTTACGATTGGGTTCATATTTAAATACAACTTTTGACCTATGATATTATGGATATTATACCTTATAACCTAGTTCAAATCATCTAGAATCATTGATGTATCTTCCATTTTTTAATTTTTTTTGCAAATCTACTGTTGATAATCTTAAAAATCGACATTTACTGGTAAATTTGTTGCTCTTTTTTCTAAATCTTAGGTCTTTTTAACTGTCTTTACTTATTATCGGTCGCAAGCACTGAATTATGTACATTTTATGTTAATAGATTTTAAAGATTTCTTCCTGCATTGATGCTTTTTGTGTAATCCCCTATAATTTAGATAGGTATCGATTGTTGAATACTTTATCTTCTATGCAAGTATTTAACAATTTGGCATACATAAGGAGGAACTCATGAATATCAGTCAATTGGAAACCTTATTGACCATTTCGCGGACAATGAGCTTCCGTAAAGCAGGAGAACTACTAAATCTAACTCAGCCTGCAGTCTCTGCTCAGATTAAAAGTCTGGAAGATGAATTTAAAACGGTACTGGTGGATCGTAACCAACCCGTTACGTTAACCGATCAGGGTGTTGTTTTTTTAGAACATGCTGAGCAAATGTTAGCGATTGTTGAGCAATTAAAGCAACGGTTATCTGATCTGGATGAGACGCCTCAAGGACGCATTACACTGGGTACGCCGACTTCTATAGCGATTCAGATTTTACCGAGAGTACTTTCTTATTTCCAAGATCAATTTCCACTGATTCAAACGATGATTCATTCGATGTCATCTTCACAGGTCTATCATAGTGTAGAAAATGGGCTGGTCGATGTCGGAATCAGTTATCTGATTGAACGCAATCCGAATTTAAATACCTCTATTTTATATTATGATATGTTTGAGTTAGTCGTTTCTCCACAGCATCCTTTAGCTCGTACCAAAAAAGCCAATATTCAAGATTTGCAACATCTGCCTCTTATTATGTTATCTCCGGATACGGTAGGTCGCCGATTTGTAGATGAAGTATTCAAAGAACATCATATTGAACCTCAGATTGTGATGGAATTGTCCAGTAGTGAAGAAGTCAAACGAATGGTGGAGATTGATCTGGGGGTAGCGATTATTTCGAGACAATCAATCACAAGTGAATTACGCCACGGTACACTAGTGATGATTCCTATGCCTGAATTTGAGGTAAGTCATCCTGTAGGTCTGATTTATAAATCAGGTAGATATCTGAATTCGGCTATGCGTCAATTTTTAGACGATCTCAAAGGTATGCCTGCTGATCAATTTATTAGCACTGAATAATGGCTAAAAAGTTGATAAAGAACTAATACTTATCTTGCCAAGCACTTATTGTCACATAATTTGGCTGTGCATCTATTCTGTTTGATTTACTATAAGAAGTTGCGCTGAACTAACCAGGCGCTTAAGGAGCGATTGTTATGAAATTCGATCTTCATACCCATCATTATCGTTGTGGACATGCGGATGGTGATATCCGCGATTATATAGAAGCTGCGATTGCTGCTGATATTCAAGTGATCGGCATTTCAGATCATACTCCCTTTTTCAGCAGTGACCTCGATCAAGCTTTTCCCAAGATAGCCATGGGTAAAAGCGAGCTTCAACATTATGTACATGAAGTATTAGAACTCAAAAAAGAATACGAAGGCAAAATCGATGTTTTGCTTGGTATCGAATCAGATTATTTCCCGGATCATGCCAAGTTATATCATGAAACGTTGTCTCAATATCCTTTTGATTATATTATCGGTTCTGTTCATTACAGTAGCGGTTATAGTATTTTTGATCGTTCACGCTGGAAAGGCATGAATACAGCAGACCAGATTGCGACCAAAGAAGAATACTTCCGCATGATCGCTGAATCTGCTCGTAGCGGGATGTTCCAGATTCTTGGACATATTGACGCTATCAAAAGTAATTATCCTGATTTCACTCAAATTGAGGCTCCACAAGCGATAGACCGTACATTACAAGTTATAGCGGAGTGTGGCGTAGCGATTGAAGTGAATACTTCGGGTAAGATTAAAGTCTGTGGACTATGGCATCCTGTAGATGAAATTCTTGAACGTGCTCATCATTTCGGTGTAGACATTTCATTTGGTTCCGATTCTCATATTCCACAACGAGTTGGCGATGATTTCGATAAAGTCGCTCAAAAGTTACGTGATATCGGCTTTACAGAATGGGTCTACTATAAGCAAAAACAACGTCAAGCTGTTGCCCTGTAAATCATTTGTAGTGATAGATGCTTGTACTATCATTTAGAGAAGATGTACTGTATTGCAATTGAATACTCTCGGTGAATATACAAATAGATATACCATATGGCTCTAACCTTTGACTGTCTAGCTCTTCGTTATTGAAGTGGTTACAGGCACAAAGGTTAGAGTTTTTGTATTTTTTAACGTATAAAGGTGTTCAGACGCAAAAAAAAGAGACCTGCACTCACGCAGGTCCATCATATATTCAAAAAGGGGGTCTTGAGAACATCATACCTGTTTTCTATTGGGATTGAGTTGCAACACTGTTGCAGTTGTATAACAAAATTTTACCCTTTATGTACAATCCGTTCCCGATTGACCAGTATAATCCCGCTTGCGACCAGAAGTAACGCAAGTGCTGCCCAGATCGATAACTTTTCATCTAACCATAGAGCAGACAATACAACGCCAAATAATGGTGTCAAAAATAGATACATCGATACTTTGCCTACTTTATTGTATTTCATCACTGTATTCCATAGTGCGAATGCTCCAGCAGACAGTACAACCAGATACAGAAGCATCCATACAGCCGCTAGATCCCATTGGAAAGGAAACGGATGCCCGGTTAAAGAACCGATAACAATCAAGCCTAGACCGCCCCAGAACATCTGACGACCGGTCAGACTTAGAATCGGCTCAATGCCTGCTTCCCGCCTTGCCAACACATTACCCCATCCTCCAGTAAGTGCAGACAACAACATCAGCAGTTCACCCAGTCCAAAGCCAAAATGGACATTGCCTCCACTTTGACCAAACCCCATCACTGCAATTCCTGTAAACCCAAGCAGTAATCCCAACCACTTCCGCAACGATAATCGTTCTGTATTGTCGATCCAACGAATCGATAACATTTGAAAAAGGGACACAGAGCCTGCAATAATCGACATCGTCATCCCTGATCCCATCCCCAGTGCCGCATATACAAAAATGTATTGTAACAATGTCTGGAACAGCGATAAATGAATTAACCGTTTAGCAGGAATATGAGGAATAGGTTGCCCTTTGGGATTTAATATTTTCGCTAATACCATTAATAACAATCCCGCTAATGTAAAGCGATACCCTGCAAATAACCATTGCGCAAAAATATCATGACTCTCTATCCCCAGATGAGCATAGCTTAACTTGATAAAAGGCAGTGCACTTCCCCACAAAATCGTAGCGATCAGTGAACTGCTCCATATACCAAGCGGACGGGTGAACCACTGTTGTCCATTCATGAAGAAGAAGCGCCTCCACTTCTGCCTTGACTATGACTATGTGAAGCTGCACGTTCTTTGCGCAACAAGTATTCGGTATGCGCGATAGAATAAATCATGATCCCCATCTCTTCCCAGTAGCTCTGAATCCCTGCATTGGAAGAAGGTTGTTGCGGACGCATGCCATTTTTCTCAAGTACCCGTTGAGACAGAGCATTGTCGGCATGACAACGACCTACTATATGAGATAAGCCCATCTCTTCAAATCCAAATTCAACCATCCTACTGGACGCTTCAGCTGCGTATCCTCTACCCCAGTGGCTACGGCACAGCGCAAACCCTATTTCTGCACGTGCTGCACGTTCGTCCCACCGTTGAAAAGAACACACGCCATATAATGTGCCCTCTTCTTTGGAAGTGATCGCAAAATGCATTGAACTCAGGCTACGAAAAGCTTCTTCCACTCTTCGGCCCAGACGGTCTGGCTGTAAAGACTGATACTCTTTGCTTTCTTTGGCTCCGTACAAATATTTCATCACCTGTGGATCACTGGCACACTCCCACCAAATCTCCACATCCTGCGCAGTTAGACGGCGTAATTTGAGTCGGTCTGTATACAGATCAGGAAAGCCCTTTTTCAAATCCTGTTTACTCAACATCGCCATTCCTCCTCGGGTTAGTCTTGCTGCATGGCACGATACACACCGGTGCGCAATTCTTTAATATAGTAATCCAGTGCAGGAATATCTGCATCTCGGGCATCCTGTACCGCCTGCTCAATATCGTAAGGAACACGAACCAATTGTAATGAATAAGGAGAAATCACTTCAGATAAATAATCCCCCTCCAAAATCGCATACGATGCGGCTGGCATATCTAATGGATTCCCTACACTTCCTGTATTAAATAATAATCGACCTTCCAGATGTTGCATATATGCATTATGGATATCTCCGTAGCCAACGATATCTGGAATAAGCGATTCTTGTGTATCTGGATTAACGATCGGTGCAAACATCCCCATGCGGCGCTCTAGGTCATCCCAGGGCTGTACACGATGAAAAACATTTTCAGGTGATGCATGGACTAACGAGACCAATCGTCCACTTAATAAAAATTCATGGCGAAATGGTAATTCATCCAGAAATTTGACCCGCTCTGCTCCCAATTGCCGGGCTTGCCAGCCAAACAATTCATCATTTTCACTCATACGAGCAACAAGTTCTTCCCAATTTCCACGAATAATGACTTCACAACGCAAAGCGACTTCATCGGTAATTTTGACCGCATCCGGCCCTTTACCAACCAGATCGCCCAGACAAAAAATACGTGTAATTCCTTTTTGATCTATATCTGCTAATACCGCCTGCCAAGCCGGATAATTTCCATGAATATCAGACACCAAAGCAATACGTTCCATTTCTTTTCCCCCCAGCATTTGGCTTTATAAATGCGACTTCTTCTAACCTCATCAAACATGATTTTTGCTCCGCAAAATATCTTTCCTTCCGCATTTGGCTTTATAAATGCGATTTCTTCTAACCTCATCAAACATGATTTTTGCCCCGCAAAATATCTTTCATCCAGCATTTGGCTTCACAAATACAACTTCTTCTTACTGCTGTTAACCCTCTGCTCGTCTCAGTGTAAATATCGTCAACTCTGGTCGACAGAGAAAGCGGATTGGCACTTGAGACGTTCCGATACCACGATTAACATAGAGTGGAAGCTGACGCTGTGGCCCTGCTTGATACCAGCCCATAATATATTTACGTGAGCCACGAGGGGTAATCACTGCGCCGAACCAGGGCAATCGAATCTGCCCGCCATGACTGTGACCTGACAATTGCAAATGAAAACCAAAATTAATCGGAATCTTATCCGCATAATCAGGTTCATGCATTAATAAAATACGACAAGCGTCTTTACCAATATCTGCTGTCGCTTTATTCACATTAGGCTTGCCGAGTAACTGATCATCCAGACCAATAATCGCAAGTGTTCCATCCGGTTGCTTGATCTGTACATTTTCGTTTGTTAACATTTGGAAGCCGCCTTGTTCTATCATAGTAGACACAGACAGAACATCTTGCAAATAATCATGATTCCCCAATACAGCAAATTTGCCTAACGGAGCAGACATTTTCTGAAGTGCGCCTACTCCTGCACGTAAAGGTGTTGGATCATCGTCTACCATATCTCCTGTAAAACAAATCATATCCGGTTTTTCCGCCATAATGATATCGGCTAACTTTTCCAGATCGGATGCTTCTTTGCCCATACCTAGATGGACATCGCTAAATTGAATTAATTTCATCCCGTTTAGACTGGGTGGTAACTGAGGAAGCGGTAAATCGATATAGACTTTGTCTAACCAATTCGGCTCTCCTAGCCACGTATATCCTGCTGTTCCCAATCCTAGAGAAGCGACTACGACTGTACTTCGCTTCAAAAATTGTCTACGGGTAATATCATATCTATGTTTAAAATAAAAAGGAATTCTTATCGGATCATAAAGTGTGTGTAAAGAGTCATAGGGATTCAGGCTAAAATTCCTCCTTTGGATTCGGCTGCCCGCAGGCGGTTGAACATATTATGCTTATTGTGCCGAATCCAACAGCTATCGTCAAATTTACGATAGTGACCTGCTCATTTTACACTTTCGTTATTATTCCATTTTTTCGTTGAACTCGGTCACATTTTTACTCAAAATGCTTAATGAATAGATATTGGGCTTTGCAAAAATCTTACTTTTATTGAACCTGATCGCGTTTTTACTCAAAACGCTTATGTAAATACGTATCTCTTAATGGGCATATAAGAATGATCACAACCATTAAGAGATACCCCTCCCCATCTATTACGATTCTGATGGGACAAATTCGATGTTCCATGTTTGTTTTTCAGTGTCGGCAAATGCTTGAGCCAGACCGGATTGTTGAATATCTTTTTTATTCACTTTGCGATAGACCAATTCCAGTGTAAATGGAGCTTCAAACGGGAATGGAGACAGACTCACCCGATGCTCGTCTACCCATTTAGGCATAATCGCTTGATCGTTTGTAAAAGCGAATTTTTTCCCTACTTCAAATCCTTCTTTCCACCAATCCTGTTCATTTTCTTTGCTCACGCCAGGATCATTTAAGCATACATATAGTGATAGATCATCACATAATTCCAATACAGAACGATGAAATGCGAGCGCTTGTTCATTAGGTTTGACTTGCTCTTTGATACGTTCTTGACGTTCTTTTTCTTCTTTGACAAAAGCGATACAAAACGGATCTTCTTCCCCATAATGACTTACTAACGCCGCATAATGCAGACTGGCTAACATTCCACCATAGGGCGTCATATTTTCCAATTCTTTAATTCCATATCTGTAAAAGACTAATTTCGCCGGTTCTGGAAAATGCATAAATGAAAATGGAATTTGCTTTGCATCGTCCCATAGTGGAATCTCATCTAAAGGAATCCAGCCACGATCATGTTGCTCACAGCCGATCAGCACCTCATCCCAGCGCTCTTTTTGTTCAATATACTGAGGATTCAAATGACGGGCAAATTCCCCTGACAATTTTGCGTGGTCATGCTGACGAATCATAATAAAAGCATCTTCATGCTCTCTCCAAATCATAACTATTCCCCTCTCTATATAAACGATGTCTACTTATTCCTATAAAATACTACTTCTAATTATTTATCCTTAACGATGGGTTTCCAACCAACCTGCCGCATAATCCACCAGTCCACGTTGCTGAATCAAAAGTGTTTTGGCTTTGGCTATATATCCCTGTGTAAATAAATGGGGACAATCCTGTTCAAAATCGGCTCCAATTTCATCAAAATCATCGGAATCAAAATTCAAATCTTTGAACTTCACCCACTGTTTCCCCTCATCCGTCATCATAGGAGCTTTCATAGTAATCTCTTTTTTGCCGTTCCATTCAGCAATATATTCTGCCAGATGAATCGATGTATTGGTATGATATGACGTTCCAAGCATCATGACATATCCATTCGCATGATATAAATCTTGTAAAGGAGAATGACTGCCTAATCCAAAATCCAGATCATGGTCGCTCATCCATTCTTCTGCATGCTTACCCCATGCGGCAAACGATACTTGAGGATGGGCGCTACGGTAGACTCCTTTTTGTTTACGGAACGTTTCAGCGATAACGCCCATACCTGTTGTCACTGTAAAATCAGGATCATATGGCGGCATACTTTCACGTATCAGATTCCACCAACGTTGTTCAGCAGGTGGATACATCCATCCTTTTGGATCGGTTAATTGCGATGTTTGAGTAGGCATAATCAATGTGCCTGACTCCCCTAATACTGCTTCCAAAGCCAGGATAACGGTTTCAGCACTTCCCGGAATCCATCCTCCCAGACTTTTTAGCGAAGAATGTACTAGAATATTCATCCCTTCTGTAATGCCTAATGCTTTGAATTCTTCCACTAATTGATCATAACTTATCGGTCTTTCACTGATCATGCACATCACTCCTATCTACCACCGGTTCAAGATAAAAGGCGGGTTTCCGCTTTTACACGGAACCCGCCTGATCAGTGGCTTACTATCAACCCGGTATGATCGTATATACGACTATACCATTATACACCCAACCACCGTTTGAACATATGCTTGGATGTTTCTTTGTTCATTTCTGCAATCGAAGTTGTCAATGGAATACCTTTTGGACAAGAGCGTACACAGTTCTGCGAGTTACCGCATCCCTCGATACCACCCGGCTCCATCAATGCATCTAGACGATCTTCTTTATTCATCTCACCTGTTGGATGAGCATTAAACAGACGAACCTGAGACAACGCCGCAGGGCCGATAAAGTCTGTTTTGTCATTTACATTCGGGCAAGCTTCCAGACATACACCACAAGTCATACATTTCGACAATTCATAAGCCCATTGACGTTTTTTCTCTGGCATACGCGGACCTGCACCCAGATCATACGTACCATCAATCGGAATCCATGCTTTTACTTTTTTCAGTGCACCGAACATACGGCTACGATCAATAACAAGATCGCGTACTACTGGAAAAGTTTTCATTGGAGCAATATGAACCGGTTGTTCTAATTTATCAACCAGTGCAGAACACGCTTGACGTGGCTTGCCATTGATTACCATAGAGCAAGCTCCACATACTTCTTCCAAACAGTTGGATTCCCAGCAGACAGGTGCTGTTGCTTTACCTGTGTTGTCGACAGGGTTACGTTGAATCTCCATCAGCGCACTGATCACATTCATCCCTGGACGATAAGGTAATTCAAATTCTTCTGTATATGATGGGCTATCCGGCTTATCCTGACGGGTAATAATAAACTTGACGTTTTTTTTGGCCGTTACATTAGCTGGGTTACTCTGTGTTGAGGTTTCCGCCATTTCTAATGCCCCCTTAAATTAATCACTTCACTGAGATAGGTGTCATGTGTCTTAATCTTTGGAATAATCACGTATACGCGGTGGAATCAGAGATACATCCACATCTTCATATGAAATCTGTGGACCATCTGGTGTCCAAGTTGCTTTGGTCGTTTTGAGGAAATCTTCATCATTACGTGTTGGGAATTCAGGTTTATAGTGAGCTCCACGACTCTCATCACGCATTAATGCTCCAAGTGTCATCGCTTCAGACAATTCAAGCATATTCCACAATTGACGCGTAAAAGCTACGCTAGGATTATTCCAACTGGATGAATCATTCATATTGATTTTCGTATAACGTTGTTTTAGCTCTTTGATCTTATTGATCGTTGCTTGCAACTTATCGTTATAACGAACTACTGTCATGTTGTCAGTCATCCACTCACCTAATTCTTTATGCAAAACATACGCATTTTCATTGCCTTGCATATTCATTAGGTTCGTATATTTATCTTCCTGCTGTTTGCGAATTTGATCGTACATCGTTGTCGGCATATCCGCAGCAGATTTTTTCAATCCTTTAATATATTCAACTGCTTTTGGACCTGCAACCATACCACCATAGATCGCTGATACTAATGAGTTAGCACCCAGACGATTTGCTCCATGATATTGGTACTCACATTCACCAGCAGCGAACAGACCAGGAATATTAGTCATCTGATTATAATCTACCCACATACCGCCCATTGAATAATGAACCGCGGGGAAAATTTTCATCGGAATCTTACGTGGATCATCACCCATGAATTTTTCATAGATTTCGATAATACCACCTAATTTAACATCCAGTTCTTTTGGATCTTTATGTGATAGATCCAGATAAACCATGTTTTCACCGTTGATCCCTAATTTTTCATCTACACACACTTGGAAAATTTCGCGTGTTGCAATATCGCGGGGAACGAGATTACCATAAGATGGATATTTTTCTTCAAGGAAATACCACGGTTTACCATCTTTATACGTCCAGATACGTCCACCTTCACCACGTGCAGATTCAGACATCAGACGCAACTTGTCATCGCCTGGAATCGCTGTCGGGTGAATTTGAATAAATTCTCCGTTCGCATAATGTACACCTTGTTGATATACAGCACTTGCTGCTGTTCCTGTATTGATCACCGAGTTGGTTGTTTTACCGAAAATAATACCTGGGCCACCTGTTGCCAAAATAACAGCATCTGCGGCGAACGTAACCACTTCCATATTGCGAAGATCCTGTGCACAAATTCCACGACATGCACCTTCATCATCCAATACAGCAGAAAGGAATTCCCAGTTTTCATGTTTGGTTACAAGGCCCGCTGTTTCCCAGCGACGTACTTGCTCATCCAGTGCATACAACAATTGTTGACCTGTTGTTGCTCCTGCATAAGCAGTACGGTGAAACTTCGTTCCACCAAAACGGCGGAAATCAAGCAATCCTTCTGGTGTACGGTTAAACATAACGCCCATACGGTCCATTAAGTGAATAATACCAGGTGCTGCTTCACACATTGCTTTAACTGGTGGCTGATTCGCTAAAAAGTCACCGCCATACACAGTATCATCAAAATGCACCCATGGTGAATCTCCTTCACCTTTTGTATTTACAGCTCCATTGATCCCGCCTTGCGCACATACGGAATGTGAACGTTTGACCGGTACCAATGAAAATAAATGTACATGAACGCCTGCTTCTGCTGCTTTGACTGTAGACATCAAGCCCGCTAGCCCGCCGCCCACGACAATAATATTGGATGTTGCCATAACGATTTACCCTCCCCTTAGCCTACTGATCCTTATAGCTCTTCTATCTTCAACGAACAGCAGAACGGTTCACCTGCCACCGTTCATCACGTTACATCTGTTCGACTATGAGCTGAGTGAAGCAAATATAAGGTATTACGGTATATCTATTGTGCTGTGCACTAATATGACTTCATGTTTATGCTACGAAATGACGAATCGCTTGCAATGCAACCGTTGGGTCTTCGAATTCCATATTGCGGAAAGCGACAAGAGACAAAATAAACATAATAGATACAATCACAAAAAGTGTCATACATACGTATGAAGATACACGTTGTGCTCTTGGACCTACTGTAATTCCCCAGCTTACTAGGAAAGACCATAGACCATTTGCAAAGTGGAACGAAGCTGCCAATACACCAATAGTGTAAAGTACGAAGGTTACTGGATTGGTCACGATATTGTACATAACTCCGCCTAATTGCTCATGAGTTACATTACCGAGAGCAACCTGGAAACGAGTCTCAAATACATGCCATACAATATACACGAACGTGATTACACCAGTAATCCGTTGAAGTGTATAGCGCCAGTTACGTTCATAACCGTAATTAGCATTGTTTGGCTTCGCTTGATAAGCGATATACAGACCGTAGACTCCATGATAAATCAGTGGTAAAAAAATGAATAAACTTTCCAAAACCAGAACAAGTGGCAGGTTATTCAAAAATGCCACACTTTTATCGAAGGATTCTTTTCCGCCTTCGTATGCAGAAAAGTTGGTAATCATATGCTCAATAAAAAAAGCTCCGAGCGGAATGACCCCTAATAATGAGTGTAACCTTCTGGCGTAAAACCCTTTCATGAATGACGTTCCCCTTTCATAATAAGAGCGTTTTCATAGTGACAGTCATTAGTTAATGCTGTCCCGGACGTGGATTAACGAGAGATGTTCGGACCTTCGTCAATCTCCGCGTAGGAAGTCCCCATCTTCCGTAGCTTTACAATCTGTTCACAATGCTCAAATCCTGTGAACAAGTTGTGTCACTTTTTATGTTACTCTACTTTGACTTATAATGGAATTGCAATATAATTATTAATTGTTATAACTAAAACGCATAAGAGGAAAGGATAAATTCCAGATGCTTGAAGATATTGATATATTTGCGGTCGTTGTAGAACAATCCAGTCTCAATCAAGCTTCTAAATTATTAAATTTATCTCAGCCTGCGCTGTCTCGTAAAATCTCTAAATTAGAAGAAAATCTAGGTGTCTCCCTTTTTAATCGTAATGGTAAACGACTGGAATTAACGTCGATTGGACGACTTACGTATACATTCGCTTTAGAACAGCGCCAGCAGAACCTCAAGTTCCTGCAAAGCCTTAATCGCTATAAGTCTGAGGATCAGACAACAGTGACCTTTGGAGCCAGTCTGACGACCTTACAGACGACATTGCCTCCACTGGTGAGTAGCTTTACACGTAAACACCCTTATGCAGAGCTCAAATTGATCACCGGCAAAACGCATGAAATCGTCAATGCGGTACGCGATAAAAAAGTAGATGTAGGTATAGTCGCTTCAGCTATCCATGAATCCGGTCTGATTTGTGTGCCTTTATTTGACGATCATCTTGAATTGGTAGTACCGGGCAATCATCTACTAGCAGATAAAAAAGATATTACGATGCAAGATTTACAAGGTTTGGCTATGATTATTTTCTCAAAAGGCACATGGTATCGTAAATTAATTGATGATGTTTTTCATCGTTATACCGTCATGCCCGATTTGCGAATGGAGATCGATTCATTTGAAGCGATTGTTCGTCTGTTACCGATCTGTATGGCTGCTGCGTTGTTACCCAAATCTTATGTAGGCGAACAGTTATTGTCAGGCAATGAACTGGTTTCTCTTCATATTCCGGAACTGGAACAGACCCGCCGTACAACATGTCTTCTGTATAGTGAAAGTTCTGATCTAGGTTCAGCAGCCAGACAATGGATTATTGATACCAAAGAACAATTTGAAACGATGAATGATTCGATACGCTTAGATGAATAAACTTACTGATTTTAACCGATCATGATTTTACCTTCAGGATAACGATACAGTTCTTTGCCTTGTTTTGGAGCAAGTGCGTAGACCAGCGTAATCATGCCTACTCGTCCGGCAAACATCAACAAACAAATCACTAATTTACCGGGTGTGCTTAGATTAGGTGTGAGTCCAAGTGACAATCCAACTGTTCCAAATGCAGAAGTGGCTTCAAATAACACATTTATAAATCCAGTCGCTTCTGTCATTGTCAGAATCATTGTCGCTACAATAACTAACGATAAAGAAAAGACCGTAATCGTTAACGCTTTATAAATCCGATCTTTGTTGATCCGAAAATAAAATAGAACCACATCTTCTTTTCCTTTTACCATACTAATCACAGCTCCAATAATGAGCAAAATGGTCGTAGTTTTTACTCCACCTGCTGTCGAACCCGGTGAACCTCCAATAAACATCAGAATAATCGTTAACAATAAAGTCGCTTGTCTTAACTGTGTCAAATCCAATGTGTTAGCTCCTGCTGTTCTGGTGGTAACCGATTGAAATAACGATCCCCAGAACTTACCGTCCCAGCTCAAGCTACCAATCGTTCTCATATTCGTAAATTCAAATGCAAAAACGAGTACAAAACCCCCAACAAGCAAAATCGAAGTCATCCATAATACGGCTTTGGAATGAAGAGATAGTTTACGTTTTTTGCGATATTCTATCAAATCAGACAATACAACAAACCCTAACCCGCCCAATATGATCAAAGCCATCGATATCAGATTGATTGCTGGATCGGATACATAGCGGGTAAAGCTACTATAATGACCGAACAAATCAAACCCGGCATTATTGAATAAAGATACCGCATGAAACACACCATAATACATCGCTTGTCCTAACGGAAAATCTGCCATTAAACGCAGCGTAAACAAGCAAGCAGCAATCAATTCAATCGCAAATGAATAATAAATCACTTTTTTGATTAAGCGAACGATCCCTTCCATATCGCCTTGATTCATCGCTTCTTGCAAAACCAGACGTTCTCGTAAAGAAATACGTCTTCGAAAAACGAGTGCAAATAATGTAGCCACTGTCATAAATCCAAGTCCGCCGATCTGAATGAGACACATAATCACGACCTGACCAAAAGTTGAGAAAAACGTTCCTGTATCTACAACCACTAACCCTGTTACACAAGTAGCGGAAGTGGCTGTAAAAAAAGCATTCAAAAAGCTTAATCCTTCTCCACTTCGATGAGCAACAGGTAACATCAATAATAACGTTCCTATTAAAATACAGACTGCATAACCGATAGCAAGAATACGAGGTGGAGTCCACACTTTTATTTCAAAACCATTTTTCAAAATCGATTCAACCTCTCTATTCTTGAAATAATACGTATTCAAATGGTCTAACTGCTTCTGATTATAGTTCCTCTGAGCAGAGACTGCTATAGCGTTTTGCAATCAAAAAAAGATTGCGTTACACTAACATTCAGTAGTATGCATATGCCACAGCTTAAGTAAAAACGATTTTTGTATCACAAAATATCTATCCCTCTACTAAATAGGTATTTTTAAAATTGAAGGAGGATGTTCATGAACCCCACCGGACAACCCGTCCAGCTCAAACCGAATTACAAAATTCTTGGTGTGCTTGCTGCTGTCGGATTGGTATTATTTTTACTTTTACAAGTATTCCCTTCTACAGCTTCAGACACATTAGAAGTTCAACAAGTAAATGTGGTTAGTCAGGAAAAAGCAATCGATAGTGCCAAAGCTTTTGCCAATGATACTTTGGTATTACCCGATCTGCCTGCTCCTTCAGTAACGTATCATACGAATGCTGAATTAAGCGGTTATGTAGCCAAAGAGAAATTAACACAGACGTATATGCAAAAGTTAGAAAAAGTAGCTCCTTATGATGTGTTTCGTGTTCATTATCCAGATGTAGGTACCGGGGATGCACTCGATATTGATGTACATATGAATACCGGTAAAGTGGTTGCTTTTTCTATGTATGATAACAAGACAGGAGCATCACAGCCATTTAGTCTTGATCCTACAGCTACAACTGAAAAAGATGAATCAGTTACACTGGCTGAAAAGCAAGAACAAGCACAACCTATTTTAAAAGCAATGGGATTTGATGTAGGACAATTAAATCTACAGACCAAAGGTAATCAACAAGACTTGCTATACACTACCAAAGACGGAAAATTAGGCGATAGTCAGTTACAACTCAAGTTTACGTATGAGTATGGACAAATTCGTTCCTTCCAGCCGGTACTGACTCCACCGGATACGTACACAGCTTATGTCAAAGAACAGACAACATTAGCTGGTTGGTTAACCGCACTCGGTTATGGACTGTTTACGCTTGTACTTGGTGTATTGGCTATCGTATTCGGTTCACTAAAACGTAGACATACTTCATTCAAACGAGGTATTGTGCTCAGCATTATCTATTGCGCTATTTCAGTATTCAGTGTGCTCAATATGTGGCCTATTCTGGTCGATATTACACTCGGTGAATCGAACAAAATCGTTTCTTATGTCATTATTGGTCTTCAATTGATTTTAAATGTATTGATGGCGATTTTACTGTACTTCTCCTTTGTCGGTGGAGATGGATTATGGAGAGAACGCGGAATCAATATCTGGCCACGTTCAAAAGAAATCGGTTATGGCAAATATGTATTGCATAGTGTTGCGGTAGGTTACTTGTATGCTCTCATTTTGCTAGGGGTACAGTCGATTATTTATTTAATTTTGGAAAATGCACTTGGTGTGTACTCTGCTACAGATGATACCAGCTCGCCTTATAATATGATCTATCCAGCACTATTCCCGTTATTAGCATGGATGGCAGGGATTGGCGAAGAAGCCGTCTATCGTCTATTCGGGATTGCGATGCTGAAAAAAATAGTACGTAATACTTTTGTAGCTTGTTTTATTACTACAATGATCTGGGCGCTTGGACATACGTTGTATCCGATCTATCCTGTATATTCCCGTCCGATTGAATTGTTATTTATCGGTTTGTTATTCAGCTTTATCTTTTTACGTTACGGCTTTATCGCGGCTGTATTCGCACATGTTATTTTCGATAGTATTTTAATGTCACTCAGTCTCATCAGTATGGGTGGAATAGTGAATATCTTACTTGGTGTATTCTATATTGCTTTGCCAGCCATTGTAGCTGTAGTGATCTATACTTTTACCAAAAACAAAGGGGTCGAAAATGCATATCCACCTTATGTACCTCCTGCACCGATCCCGCAAGCTTATTATGATCCAGCACAAGGACAACAACAGTATCCAGATCATCCGCAACAATTTCAACAATATACAAGTCCAGTTCCACCGTCTGAACATGAAAATAAACCAAAAGAGTAGCCATAATGGCTACTCTTTTTTTGTGTCTCTTTTAGATTATCATTCACAGACTATCATCATAAGGTGTTAGATTGATCGAATCGTTAGATAACAAAAACGATTGATGCGCTTTACGTTATATTGATTGTATTTGTGCATTTATTCTTCTTTGAGAGCTTCAAGAATTTGCTTCGCTAATTTATCGCCAATACCTAACTGACGGAAATCATCTACACTGGCTTCTCTAATTTTTTTGAGTGAACCAAAATGTTTGAGTAGTAACTTGCGACGTTTATCTCCGATCCCCGGAATGCTATCCAATTGCGATGTAATCATCGATTTACCACGTTGTTCCCGGTGGAACGTAATTGCAAAGCGATGGACTTCATCTTGAATCCGTTGCAATAGATAAAATTCCTGACTATCACGCGCTAAGTTTACCGGTTCTGCTGGATCACCGACCATCAATTGAGAAGTACGGTGCTTGGAATCTTTGACTAATCCACAGACAGGGATAAATAAACCTAATTCATTTTCCAATACATCGGTTGCCGCAGAAATCTGTCCTTTACCACCATCGACTACAATTAGATCAGGCATCGGTAAATTTTCTTTAACTACACGCTCATATCGACGACGAATCACTTCGCGCATAGTACCATAATCATCTGAACCTTCGACCGTACGGACTTTGTATTTACGATACTCTTTACGAGCTGGCTTACCATCAATAAATACAACCATCGCTGATACAGGATTGGTTCCTTGAATATTAGAGTTATCAAAAGCTTCAATTCGTTCAAGGCTTTCTAGTCCAATCGCTTGTCCCAGATTGCCTGCGGCTTTGGATGTACGTTCTTCATCACGTTCAATCAGACGGAATTTTTCATCCAATGATACTCTAGCATTATCCTGCGCCATCGTTGTCATTTGCTTTTTCAATCCACGACGAGGAATAAGAACTTTCACGCCTAACCATTGCTGTAACGCGGCTGCACTACTTGAAGGATCAGCTTGTTCGTTATTCTCCGCTTGTCCACTTGGCTCGTTAGCACCTTCTACTACAGACGCATTAGCGGCTTCTGCTTGCTGGATAGACTGTTCTGTTGTCTGCACTGCATAAGCTGTTCCTTCTTCTGCTACACGATCGCTAACCACTGCTGCATCGACTTGTTCACGATCGCTACTATCCAACCCTGCTGCTTCAGCATGTTCGATAGCTTGATCGTTAACATCGCTCGGTTCATCTGCAATCATTTCTTCGACAGGCAACATAATTTCCTGAGGCATCGCTGGATTTTCACTATAATACTGCGTCACATAAGACATAAAGTCGTTATAAGGCTCTCCGTAAAAAGGAAAGACCGAAGCATGACGTTCAATCATTTTACCTTGACGCATATATAGAATCTGTACACACATCCAGCCTTTATCAACAGCAAATCCAAATACATCACGATCTTTCGCATCTGCCATCGTGATTTTTTGTTTTTCCATCAAGGCATCGATATTGATAATTTGATCCCGTAATTCTTTGGCACGTTCAAAATACAGATCTTCTGCAGCTTCTTCCATTTTGCGTTGTAAGTCTTTTTTGATCTCTTCATGACCGCCACTCAAAAACTTGCTGATTTCTTGCTTAATTTCATCATATGATTGTTGAGGCACTTCGAATTCACAAGGTGCAAGACATTGTCCCATATGATAATACAAGCAGACTTCTTTAGGCATGACTTTACATTTACGCAATGGATACATACGATCCAACAATTTTTTGGTTTGTTGAGCAGCAAAAGCATTCGGATAAGGGCCAAAGTACTTGGCTTTATCTTTAAGAATACGTCGCGTCACTTCCAGACGTGGATGTGGCTCATTGGTGATTTTGATATACGGAAAAGTTTTATCATCTTTGAGCAATACATTATATTTAGGCTGATGCGTTTTGATCAGATTACATTCCAGAATAAGAGCTTCCATATTACTTGCAGTCACAATATATTCAAAATCACGAATATCTGCAACCAGACGTTGCGTTTTACCATCGTGACTCCCTGTAAAATAAGAGCGAACCCGGTTTTTGAGCACTTTCGCTTTACCTACATAAATAATTGTACCTTCACGATTTTTCATTAAATAACAACCAGATAAATCCGGTAACAAGGCGAGTTTATTGCGAATATTGTTCATGGCTTGTTCTTGTTCTTGAATAAGATCCATATGAGAGTCCATAAATCTCTCCTTTCTAACGATATAGTACTTTTAACGCCAAATACTTTGTACCCTAATTATACAATTAAAAAACCCCCGGTGCATGACCGGAGGTTTTACATAAGCTAGTCGTATACACTCACTTATGTCTATTGGTAATTCATAATACTTATGATAAAGACTCATGATGAGTAAATCGGCAGGATTTACGTATTACAAATTATTGATGTTTTGCAAGAATAGATTTAAGAGCATCTTTAGAGTTCAAGCCTACTACTTTATCTACAGGTTGACCGTCTTTGAAGAAGATCATTGTAGGAATACTCATAACACCAAAACGTGAAGCTGTTTCAGGGTTTTCATCTACGTTTACTTTAGCGATTTTAACACTGTCGCCTACTTCTGTAGATAACTCGTCCAAGATTGGAGCAAGCATTTTACAAGGTCCACACCACGGTGCCCAGAAATCCACCAATACTGTTCCTTGTCCTTCAACTTCGTTTGTGAAAGATTGATCAGATACATTAACGATAGCCATGTGAAATATCCTCCTTGAGTAACTTTTATTTTGAATTAATATTATTTAAACATTAAACAAGTCTTGTCATTCCTGACTCCTTTATTATAACACAACATTGGAGTTTCCGAAACAGATGTTACGATTTATTCATACTTATCTATCAATTAGTAAGTATTGTATCATAAATAACGAGATAAGCATACTAGCTATTGCTCATACCGCCTCTTTTATTTTCTCCTTCAACCCGAATGACTTTTACAAAAGGACTGATTCGATTCATCAATCGTTCCCCTTTATAAAATTCTTCGCCATCTTTATTCGTAAAACTCAAATGCTTTTGCAAATCAGCCAACGAATAATTAGAAGTATAAAATGTCGGTTTGCGATTCATCCGATAATTGAGAATCGAACCTAAGACATGATCTCGTACCCATGAACTTAAATTTTCAGCACCGATATCATCGAAGATTAACAGATCGGTATGCTTCATAATATCCATCGTTTCTTTCATTCGATTGTTATCTTGAAACATAGATTTGAGATCTTCTACAAAATCAGGCATATAGACAATAACGCCGGTATGACCAACTTTGGCTAATTCATGCAGTAGATAAGACGCCAAAAATGTTTTGCCTGTACCGAATCCACCTTCTAAATATAACCCTTGCGGAGATAGTCCATTTTGCTTGGTGTCACTAATATATTGAAAAATCTGTACAACAGCGGGTACACGATTCGAATCTTTCGCTACAATTTCTTTGGGATTATACCCTTCATTCAATGCGCGTTCATCAATATAAAAGCTATGAATACGCTGTTTGACCTGTTGCTCATGTTGTCTTGTTAATTGTTTATGACAAGGTGTTTTGCGGTCGTATAACTTGGCTCCACTTTCAGAAGGTTCTACACTAAGTTTCGTGTAATGCCCTTGAAAATCATTGGGACAGTTATCCAATCCCGGGCAGTTATCACAATGACCACGATCGCCTACATATTGATATAGCTTACTAAGGTTCGTCATGAGTTCCTGATCGGTAAGCTCTGGATGCTGTGCTCTTAATTCCAGCACAAGCGGATCACTGAGTAGACGCCCGGCAATCTTTTGTGACTCTTCCCGAAAGCGCGGACTTTTCATCTGCCGTAACAGATCACCGAGGGATTCCATGGCAGTTTGCCCCTTCCTTTTGCGTTAACTCAACTATTGGTCTTTTGGACACGATCTTGTCCGGATTGCATTTGTTCGGCTAATCGCATCGCTTCTGCAATTTCTTCATCAGATACGATACTACTACCTTCACGTGCGCTTTTGACAATCGGAATCTCCGGTTTGGCATTAGCTGATCGGTTATATGTTCGTGTATTGGTACGTTTGTTACCGCCAGTTGCTCCACCTTTGGCTTGTAGCTTCGCTTGATCGCTAATTTTGAGATCGAGCTTGTTCTGCTCTCTGACATAGCGAACTGCTTTTTCATACGTATCCACTTGTTGATTCAGCATATTGGTCACTACCCAATCGACAAATTTACTACTCAAGCGCTCACCCGGTTGAGACATTTTGATCGCTAACAAGTAATGTATCAATACATTAACCACTTCTTCAGACAATTTATAATTAATATCGACATGTTCGAATATATCATTCACACTGTTAGGCACGCTACCCGGATAAAACATTTCCAGAACGCGTGTATAGGGTTCATTGCGTAGAATTGTATTATATTGATGAATATCGCATTTGCTTGTAAATTGACGCGGTACTTCCAGATAATACTCCATTTCAACTGCATATTCTACAGGTAAATCTTGAGATTCTTCTTTTTTCTCTTCTCGAAGCGAGATCACTTTGGCTTCATGAATCTGTCGTTCTTCCTGACGCTTTTTCCCTTGACGGAATTGCAGATTGGCACGACGTTGAATTTCTTCTTCCGCCAGTTCGCCTTTGGCATCAAATACGCCATCTTCATCTAGCATCCGGCAAATATCTTGAATATCCAGACGATATTTATAAGCGATATAGCTCAGTACATTCATCTGCTCTGGTAAAAATCGCAACTTTTCTACATATATACGGTTACGTGATCCACGCGGGAAATAACGAATAATATCTGCATAATTAATCAGATCATCTTCACTTAGCTTCGGCTGACTGCTACGCTGTTGCGCACTTACTTCTGTCAGCGCTTGCTCTAATTCGTAATCAATCACATGGGTATTCAATTCGAAAATATCATAAAACGGTTGTGAAATATTTTCTTTTTGAACGGTATTGTCTCCCCAACCATCGGGTTCTTTGGCTAAAAAACGTTCACGCAAAGATAACACCGCAAACTTACCCATTTTGTCTCGTAGCAACAATGTTAAATGTTGTGTTCGGAAAAACTCACTTGGTGATAGCGGCTGTTGTAATTCATATTCATATATATAATCATCTTGATCAGGGAAATATACGCGATTGGTCTGTAATAAGCCAACAGCTTCTAATAACGAAGTCTGCTCGACCAAAAATTTACGTCCATGTTCTCCCGGTTCAAGCCCTAACGTTAAAAATAAACGACGCTGTTGTTCAATTGGGGAATAACCTACTTGCTGTGCTTCGACATGCTCACACAATAATCGATATACACTAATCGCAAAAGCCCCTGTTAACGGTTGATAAACCAGACTAAGCATCCGTTCATCCAGCGCACCTATACCAAATTCGCGGTACACGCAATATCGGTGATTTTCAGTAAAATGAAGTAGATTCTTTATGCGCATGATCCGCCCCCTCTCTTTTTGCTCCTGTGCATGCGGAATTCTATTCTAACACAAATCTTGAAATTTCAATGCTGAAAAGAAAGGTGAATTTGGAACATAAACACCTTCGATCTCCACGACAATCATCCTTTTGCGCCATTACGCTAGAAATGAATATATTTTATAGATTGTTCTATTCTTCTACACCATTATGATGAAGCAACCATGAACAGACTGTGAAGTCAATTGCTCTGTGTAGACTCCTTCGGTTACAATAGATCAAGATGTGTAAGTATACTTATGAATAACAATAGTTTCCACTAATATATAGGAGTGATTTTATGAATGAAGCAGTAGCTACGCTTGAAGGCTGGTATGCACTACACGATTTTCGTACAATTGATTGGCATGCCTGGAAAGCAGCAGACGATGAAGAACGTGCCGGCGCGATCGACGAATTGAACGCTCTTATTCATGATTGGCAAGCTGTTAGCAATGACGGTAGTGGTAGTACAGTTCTTTATACAGTTGTTGGACAAAAAGCTGATTTTATGATGATGCACTTACGTGAAACGTTAGAAGATTTGAATGCGATCGAAAATGAATTTAACAAAACAACATTCGCTAGTTTTACGAAAAAATCATACTCATATGTGAGTATCGTAGAACTTAGTAGTTATATGGCTAGTCATGTAGAAGGCGATCCAATGGAAAATCCACATATTCTTGCCCGTCTAAAACCAGCTTTACCAGATTCTCGTTATATCTGTTTCTATCCGATGAACAAAACCCGTAATCTAGGGGATAACTGGTACATGCTTCCGATGGATGAGCGTCGTGAAATGATTCGTAGTCATGGATTGATTGGACGCAGTTATGCAGGTAAAGTCAAACAAATCATTACCGGCTCTGTTGGACTGGATGATTGGGAATGGGGCGTAACGTTATTTGCAGACGATGCACTTCAATTTAAAAAATTAGTATACGAAATGCGCTTCGATGAAGCAAGTGCTCGTTTTGGAGAATTTGGTTCATTTTACGTCGGCAGTATGCTAGACACCGCTAAATTCGAAGAAATGCTCAAACTTTAATACTTTTGATCTTCTATAGAGATACAAATTGTAAATAGCCTATCCACTCAAAACCTCTGCGGTGTCTTAGACACTACGTTATGCAGAGGTTTTTTATTTGTTTATATTTGGGGAGAATTCATTATAGAAGTGATGATTGTTAATTAGTCCTTAAGACTTATCTAAAAATAAAAAAATTCTTATTTACATATAATTTTTGTCGAAAAATATACAGAAATACAGAACTATTGACGATATAATCAACAATTAAGGGATCAAAGTCGCATAAACAGATTTTGATAATCATATAGAAAAGAGGGGTACTTATGACGTTGAAAGTCAAATTGATTCTGTTAGTAATGGCGACTGCGATTCTAATTGCTGTCCCTATTGGATGGTCAGCACTGTATATTATCAAAAATCAAGCAACCAAGTCAGTCAATACAACACTTCAAAATACAGTGTCTCAAGCAGTCACACAAGTCGATGGTTGGATTAATACCAATAGTAAAGTAATCGAAACCCTCGGCTCTGTTATCAATGCCACCGTTCCATTGGATCAAATTACAGTCAATCATCTAAAAGTATTTCAAGATGCTTCTAATGCTAAAAGCATATCCGATATTTATGTTGGACTGGAAAATGGAAAATTTGTGGATGGAACTGAATGGGTTCCTGATGCGGGTTATGATGCTAGACAGCGTCCGTGGTATCAAAAAACAAAAGAAGTGAATGGTTTATCTATTAGTGATCCTTATCTAGATGCAACTACAGATGGTTATGCAGTCTCAATTGCAGTACCGCTCAAAAACAGTCAGGGCAATTTTGCAGGTGTACTATCTGAAGATATTTTATTATCAACTATTACCGATTATATCAACAATATCAAAATCAAAGGTGGCTTTACCTTTTTATTAGATCAACATGGTAATGTTATGTCTCACCCCAATGCACATTTTATTAATAAACCTCTCAAAGATCAAGCCGATTATAGTGCGATTGCAGATACGCTACTGAGTCAAAATTCAGGCAGTACCGAATATACTTATAAAGGTGATCCACAACTACTCTATTATAGTAAAATTCCAGGTACAAATTGGATTGTCGCTTCCTCTACTTCTAAGCAATTGGCTTTTGCAGAATATACCCAATTACGCAATCAATATACGATTGCTATCATTATCCTAACGTTACTATTTGTTGTTTTTGCTTTCTTGGTAGCCGTTCGTATCGTCAAACCTATCGTTTTTTTGAAAAAAAGTGCGCAGCAATTAGCAGAAGGTGATCTTACTGTTCATGTTCCCGTCAAAGGCAAAGATGAAGTCGCTCAACTGGCAACTGCTTTTAATACCATGTCTGCTGCTCTTCGTCACTTAATTCAGACCGTGTCACAGTCAGCGCATGGAGTAAATACCGCTTCTTCTGAGATGTATCATAATGCTTCTAATTCAGGAGATATTGCAGGACAGATTTCTACGGTTATTGAAGAGATTGCTCGTGGTGCTGTAGAACAAGCCGAATCGATCCAATCTGGTGCTGAAATGGTTATGACAATGACAGACTCTTTAGACAAAGTATCCAGCAGTGCAGATCAAGCTGCTCATATGATCACTCAGGTGAATGAAGCTATGAATCGGGGTACAGAAGCTATTATTCAACAGACAGCTCTGTCGCAAGCCGGACAAGCCTCCACTCGTCGTGTAGAAGATTCCAATGCGATTTTGATTCAGAAATTAGATGAAATTGCTCAGATTACTAATGTTATTCGTGAAATCAGTAGCCAGACCAATCTATTGTCGCTTAATGCTGCGATCGAAGCCGCACGTGCTGGTGAACATGGAGCAGGATTCGCTGTTGTCGCCAGTGAAGTTCGTAAGCTAGCTGAACAAGCTTCTCATTCTGCTTCTGATATTGATGCGCTACTGATTCAATTAAATGAAGCAGGCAAGCAAAGTTCTCTCGAATTATCTTCATTCCGCGATACGACTGTGCAACAGCAACAGTCTGTTAATGAAACCAAAGACTCTTTTGAACATATTCGTCAATCGGTAGATGATATTATTTCACGTATCGGTCATGTGTCTGAAGGAATAACGACACTTAAATCTAATGCTAATCAAGTATCAGATGTCATTACTGGATTGGCGGCGGTATCGGAGCAAAGCGCGGCTTCTACAGAGCAAGCGGCTTCTTCAACTGTAGAGCAAACTCAAGCAATCGCTAGTATTTCAACATCATCCAAACAATTATCCGAAAGTGCCAACCATTTATTACAAGAAATCGGTCAGTTCAAAATCGAAGACTCTTCTGCGCTACCTCCTGCTACTACAAATCATAATCAATAATTTCACATCTAAAAAAGCTATGTTCTTTTATTAAGAGCATAGCTTTTTTGTTATATATGTATTCATCAACTCTTCATATTTTATTTTTAATTTTATTTATTTCGTGAATGAATCATTTATTTTTAGGACTAAAGAATTATTTTTGTGACAAAAAAAGTAAATATAAAGAAAAATTTTGTCGGAAAAGGTAATTAATTAAAGTTGAGATGACGATATAAGTAACAAGCAATTAAAACGCATTCATACTTGTTCGTTATTTTTATATACGTATAGAAAAGAGGGGTACTCATGACGTTAAAAGTAAAATTGATTTTGCTTGTTATAGCTACTGCTATTCTTATTGCTGTTCCTGTTGGATGGTCTGCTCTGTACATTATTAAAAAACAAGCTACTCAATCGGTCGATGCCGATGTCAAAAAAACAGTGACTCAAGGCGTTACACAAATCAACGGTTGGGTTAACACGAATAGTAAAGTGGTAGAAACGCTAGCTTCTCTAATCAATAGTACTGTTCCGCTAGATCAAATTACATTAAAACATCTACAAGTTTTTAAAGATGAAAGTAATGCAAAAAGTATTTTTGATATGTATTATGCTTTAGAAGACGCTACTTTTTTAGATGGTGGCGATTGGAAAGCTCCACCAGGGTATGATCCTCGTACAAGACCTTGGTATGAAGAAACTAAAAAAGCTAACAAACTATTTGTCAGTGCTCCTTACGAAGATGCTGGTACCAAAACATATAAAGCCATCTTTATTGGTGCTCCTCTAAAAGACCCTCAAGGTAAATTTGCCGGTGTTATAGCAGAAGATATTTTATTATCTACGATTACTAGCTATATCGATACTCTCAAAACAAATAACGGTTTTACATTTTTGATCGATCCTAATGGAAATGTAATGTCTCATCCAGATGCTTCTTTTGTTAACAAACCACTTAAAGATCAAGCCGATTATACCAATGTAGCAAATACACTGCTTAGCCAAAATTCAGGTAGTATGGAATACACTTATAAAGGCGATCCTCAATTACTGTATTATGAAAAAATTCCAGGTATCAATTGGATTGTTGCTTCTTCTACTTCTAAAAAAGCAGCTTTTGCTGAATATACACAATTACGCAATCAATACATTATTGTTATTATTGCTCTTACTTTATTATTCGCTTTGTTAGCTTTCTGGGTAGCGGTTCGTATCGTCAAACCAATCATCTTGCTTAAGAAAAGTGCTCAACAGTTGGCTGAAGGTGATCTGACAGTTGTGGTTGCTATTAAAGGGAAAGATGAAATTGCTCAGTTAGGCATTGCTTTTAATACGATGTCCACCGCTTTGCGTAACTTGATTCAGACCGTTTCTCACTCTGCATTAGGTGTCAATCAAGCTTCTACTGAAATGTATCGTAATGCTACCAATTCAGGAGATATCGCAGGACAGATTTCTACAGTTATCGAAGAAATCGCTCGTGGTGCAGGCGATCAAGCGGAATCGATCCAATCCGGTGCTGAAATGGTTATGGATATGACAGGATCACTTGAAAAAGTAGCGGCTAGTGCTAATCAAGCTTCTCATATGATCAGTGAAGTCAATGATGCTATGCAGCGGGGTACACAAGCGATCTCTCAACAAACATCGCTAGCTCAAGCAGGACAAGAGTCTACGCAACGGGTAGAAGCTTCCAACGCTATTTTGTTGAAAAAACTAGATGAAATTGCACAGATCACAAACGTTATTCGCGAAATCAGTAATCAAACCAATCTACTATCTCTTAATGCCGCTATTGAAGCTGCACGTGCCGGCGAACATGGAGCAGGATTCGCTGTTGTTGCTAGTGAAGTTCGTAAGCTAGCTGAACAAGCTTCTCATTCCGCTTCTGATATTGATGCGTTGCTTATTCAGTTGAATGAAGCAGGCAAACAAAGTTCGCTTGAATTATCTTCGTTCCGTGATACAACTGTTCAACAGCAACAATCTGTAGACGAGACCAAAGATTCTTTTGAACAAATTCGCTCTTCGGTAGACGGTATTATTTCACAGATTGCTCATGTATCTGATGGAGTGACTTCTCTAAAATCAAGCGCTAACCAAGTATCCGATGTCATTACAGGGCTTGCCGCTGTATCTGAACAAAGTGCCGCTGCTACTGAAGAAGCTGCTTCTTCTACTATCGAACAGACTCAATCGATTGCGAGTATCTCTACTTCTTCCAAACACTTATCTGAAAGTGCCGATCATTTGTTAAAAGAAATCGGTCAATTCAAAATTGAAGAAGATACTTCTACTCCTTCAGCTACAACGAATCATAACAACTAATCGTATAGTAAAACACAAAAAGCCAGGTTCCTTAAAAGGGACCTGGCTTTTGCATGAGCATTTCAAATTAGACTTCTTCGGACAAATCCTGAGAACGATCTAGTGATGCTAGATATTCCTGATCATCACGATCTCGTGCACGACTTTTGTCTTTCAAACGTTCTATCGCTGGTAAGATCAAAATATCAATTTCTTTTTGGATCGGATACGCAAGATCATAACGACCCTGCTCTTCCAAAAATCCACCGACTTCGATCAATCCGTTATACCGATCCAGCTCTTCACGCGTAAGAAGTCCACGTACCTGAACGCTACAGTGACGCATCTTATAAGAATTTTCCTTTTTTCATAACAAGCGATACGCCACCAATAATAAATAGGTAACGAATATCGATTACTTTTTTCAATTGAGCTGCTACAAAACCTTTCAATTTGCGATCGCCAACGATACCTACTGCTTCGCCTTTACCAAGGGATGCTACAGTACCTTTGTTGCTGAATACAAATTTCTTAGGTTGTTGTCCACGAATAGCTGCTACGATGTTTTGTGCACAAAGTACACCTTGTTGCATCGAAATTTGCGCTGTTGGTGGGTAAGGACGACCTTCTTCATTGAACATCAATGAGCTATCGCCAATGATGTATACATTTTCGTGTCCTGGTGCACGCAAGTACTCGTCAATTTTAACGCGTCCACGCATCGCTTCGAATCCAGCTTGCTCAACAAGACGGTTACCACGGATACCACCTGTCCATACGACAGTGTTTGCATGGATTTTTTCAGAATTTTCACCAACGATAACACCGTCAGTTAGACATTCTTTGATCGCAACACCAATTTTGAATGTTACGCCTTTGTTTTGTAGAACTTTCATAGCATACTCAACCAATTCAGGATCGAAACCTGGCAATGCTGTTGGAGCTGCTTCTACATTGTACAATTTAACTTCAGAACGGCTAATGCCATGAGTTCTGCACAATTCTTGTAGACGATCAGACAATTCACCAACAAACTCGATACCTGTGAAACCTGCGCCACCGACTACGAAAGTCAAACGCTCTGGTTTTTTATCTACTTTGTAAGCTGTAAATTGTGCTTCAATGTGATCACGAATTTTGCGTACAGAGTTGATACTGCGAATCGTCATCGCATTTTCAAGCATACCCGGGATACCGAAAGTTTCTGGTTCGCCACCTAGACAGATGATCAAGTGATCATAAGACAAAGTTCCGTCTTCCAAAATAACTTTTTTCTCTTGTGGGATGATTTCTTGTACATTCGATTTCACTACATCGATTTTGAACTCATCAACCAATTTGGAAATTTGCTCACGCGCATTATCCAATTTGTCTGTACCTGCTGCTGGCATATGCAAGTGTGTTGTAAAGTAATGATAGTCGTGGCGGTTAACCAAAGTTACGTCAGCCTCATTATAATTCAGTTCTTTTTGCAAACGTTGTGCAGCAAGAATACCTGCATAACCTGCGCCCAAAATAACAATTTTAGGAATGCTACTCATATTCATTTTCCCCTTCCAATGATTCACTCAGAATGTATTTCATTGAAGTACATCGCCTATGTCAAAGCATTACAATGATCGATAACAATAGACTTTGCACTGAAACGATAAAATCAGTTAAAATAGTTGATACCCATATATAACCATGATTGCTCCGTATACCTTCACAAAATTGTGAAAATATACACAACAGTAGACAAATGATTACATTCATCATAAAAGCGCAATAGGATATGTCACATTATATTGTACTCTTTCTAGCGAATATGTTCAAAAAAATTTACGTTTTCTGAAAAAAATGTTCTATTTTCGTCACATGACATCATTAGCCCAACTGAAATGATATCTATTTTTCTTTGAAATATCAAGAGTAAATTTAATTTTTTATCTATCTTTTTATATATTTTTGTGCATCAGAAAGATGGAGTTTGTTTATTTTTTGTTTACTTTTGCAAATTGCGATAAGATTGATAGGAGCTGTTTTGAGAATTGTCGTTTTAAAAATATTCTCTTTATGATATATAATTGGGTAAGATCGAACTAATTTACGGAGGTGCTTGTGAAGTGTCATCTACAACAAACAACGAACTAAGCGATATTATTATTATTGGTGGAGGGCCTGCCGGGATGTTTGCTGCTTTTTATGGCGGTATGCGTCAAGCGTCAGTGAAACTAATTGAAAGTATGCCTCAACTTGGCGGACAATTAGCTGCCCTTTATCCTGAAAAATATATTTATGATGTAGCAGGATTCCCGAAAATTACAGCGCAAGAGCTAGTGAACAACTTACAACAACAAATGAATCATTTTGATTCTGATATTCGTTTGGAAGAAAAAGTACTTAATGTAGAAAAGAAAGCAGATCGTCATTTTGTCGTGACTACTGATAAAGGCACACATGAAAGTAAAGCTGTTATTATTACAGCAGGCGTAGGCGCATTTGAACCTCGTCGTCTAGATTTACCGAATGCTAGCCATTTTGAAAAAACAAATCTGCATTACTTTGTAAGTGATTTGAGCCGTTTTGCAGGTAAAAAAGTATTGATCAGTGGTGGAGGCGACTCCGCAGTAGACTGGGCGCTTATGATCGAACCGATCGCTGCTGAAGTATACTTGATCCATCGTCGTGACAAATTCCGTGCTCATGAACATAGTGTAGAGAACTTGAATGCTTCTGGCGTCAAAATCATTACACCGACAGAAATTACAGAATTGCATGGTGAAGATACGATTGAGCGTGTTACTCTTTCTCATGTCAAAACCAAAGAAACACAAGAAATCGAAGTCGATGATGTAATTGTTAACTTCGGCTTTATCTCTTCACTTGGCCCTATCGCTGAATGGGGTATTGAGATCAATAGCAATTCGATTGTGGTTGATTCTCGTATGGAAACGAATGTTGAAGGCATCTTTGCTGCTGGAGATATCACTACTTACCCTGGTAAGCTTAAATTGATCGCTGTTGGTTTTGGTGAAGCGCCTACGGCTATCAACAACGCTAAAGTATATGTTGATCCTGATGCGAAATTGTCTCCAGGACACAGTAGTAATATGAAAATGTAGTTTCGCTTTATACATGCTCTTTTCTTCACTGGATCACGAATCCGCTGGAGAGAAGAGCATTTTTTTGTGGTTTTGCGAAATGTTCATCTTTTACTTGGATTACACCCCTTAATATGTCGTATAGTAAACATAAGATTATTTAAAATTTGCAGGAGGTGCCCTAGTGAGCGTTGGTGTATTTATTTTTCTACGTATTATAATCGTACTTGTATTGTTAGCGATTGCAGGACTTGTGTTTGCATTAAGTCGCAAATTTTTTAAAGAAAGTCGTAAAGGTGCAGGAATCGGCTTTTCTATATTTGGATTGCTTATTATTTCGCTAATCGTACAAACGATATTTAATTTTAGTCTGATGAAGTAACGAAAAGGAGGTATGCCTGTGCAATGGTTAGCTATGCTTACGATGCTAACCGATCATTTGGGGTATGCTTTCTTTCCAGATGAACGGTATTTGCGTGTTATTGGTAGAATCGCTTTTCCTATTTATTGTTATTTTCTTGTACTTGGTTATCAACGTACACGCAATGTACGCAAATATACGATTCGATTACTGATTATTGCAGCTTTATCGCAACTTCCTTTTATGTATGCTTTTGATATTACGAATTTAAATGTAGTCTGTACATTATTTATTTCCTTGCTTTTAATGATCGCAATTGATAAACTATCACTGAAATATTTTCCGGTTTCACTTCTTCTGATCCTTGCTGTAGGCTGGTTGGCAGATCAACTACATATGGATTATGGGATGTACGGCGTTCTATTAGTATTGGTATTTCGTTATACGACCGGTTATTGGGTAATTTTCGCTCATTTGGCGCTTACTGTTGTGTTTGTACTGTTTGGAGGATTTTCAGATATTCAGATATTTAGCGTTCTAGCAACAGCTTTGATCGCCATTCATCTGCAATTGTATCCAAAAACAAAACTGTATTCACCTCCACGCTGGATATGGCGTTCCTTTTATCCCGCGCATTTAGCTATTATTGCGATCATACGTTTGGTATTTTAACAAATACAAATCGGGAATCTATCACTTCCCGATTTTTTTCTGTCTTTATACAAAAAACCATCGCCTTATGAGTACATCTTAGAGTATAATCGTTACCGGAAGTAATCTGTCGGGTATAGGCAGTTTTAAATATAGGAAGGGGAACCCCCATGAAATCGAACAAAAAACACACACTTACTGAAGATATGGACTTTTTTACCGCTGGACTGTCTGGCAGTCTAATTACAGTATGGCAGGAAGATCCTGCTGGCGTATATTGTGAAATTGGACGTGGTTATGTAGAAGCATATACGAATGAATCTGTTCGTGTTCGGAATCTGCAATCTGGAACCAAAAGCTTATACTCTCGTGAATCGACTATGTTTCAAACAGATTGATTAATATTTGATCGTATATGTAAAAGCCAGTTGTCTACTTTTTCTTTGTAAAGAGGAAGTGAGTAACTGGCTTTTTTGCGTTTTTAAAATGATGTTCATTTGAAGTTCATATTACGCATCTATACTACGTGAAGAGGTATAACACCTCGGCTAGATATCACAATAAATGTGTTACGAACTTTAGGAGGAATATAAATTTATGAAAACATTAAAAGTACTTTCCAGTGTCGCTCTTTCCGCAGCTTTGTTAGTAGGTTCCCTATCTACTCTATCTACAGCTCAGGCTGCTACTACGACCAAGTCGGCAACAACTGTGGCTAAAGATGCCAAAGCTATGAACAATGTATTGATTGGTAAAATCAAATCGATTAGCGGTAGCAAAATTACACTATACAAATCTTCTACGCAACCAGATATTCCTGCTGGTAAAGAAGGAACGACTGCTCCAGCAGCGGGCGAAGCGCCTCCTAGTGGTACAGCGCCTGCTGCTCCGCCTACTGGCTCTGCTCCAACCGCAGGAACAGGAACGACTCCACCTACTCAATCTTTCAGTACAACGACAACCAGTGTCACTGTAAGCAGTACGACAAGTATCGTCAGTGTAACGCGCGCCGCAGGTAGCACCAAAGCAACAGAAACCAAAAAAACACTATCCAGTCTCAAAGCAGGTGATATTATTTTCGTAACACTAGCTTCAGGTACAACCAAAGCGACCAAAATTGAAATTATGCCTGCTACCACTACTCCAAAAGCAACAACTACCAAATCTACTGCAAAATCAACCACAACAAAATGAACTATAACAAGCAAATGATCATCTAATTTATGATTTAAAAAATATTTTTTAAGATTGTTTTCCCACAAACTGTAAAGCATCCCTTGTTGAAACAATAAGGCAGTGAACCGTTGAAGCTAGCGGTTTGCTGCCTTTTACTTGTATTTACTGTTGTTTAGACAATTTTATGGTAAAAATCAGGTTTTAATGTTCTATTCATTTTTAGTTCACATTGAGTTCATAATCCCTATCTATACTTCCGTTTAAGGACGTGCCTATTGAACAGTCCTTCAAATTAAAGGAGGTATATTCATGAAGACACTTAAAGTATTATCTAACGTAGCTTTCTCAGCAGCGCTTATTGCAGGTGCTGTAGCAGCTCCATCCGCATTTGCAGCATCTTCTTCAGATCAATCGAAATCAACATCTGTACAATCACAGCAACGCACGGTACTTGCAGATGCACCTGCATTACCGGATGGAACAACTCCACCAGCTCCTCCAATAGGTGGCCCTACTCCACCTGCACCTGGTAAAGATGGTGGCCCGGGATTGAAAGGTGAAAAAGCAGATGTTATCGGTCAAATTAAATCGATCAATGGTAATCAAATTACGATCACTGCGCCTGAAAAACCACCACTACCGGCAACAGATCGTAAAGTAAATACGAAATCCAGTTCTAAAAATACGAAATCTTCTACAAAATCATCTGTTAGTAAAGATACGTATAGCAAACCACAAGGACCGTTGCCAGAAGGTACAAGTGTAACCATCAATGTGTATAGTGGCACAGATATTATCAAAACTTCACACAGTCCAGAAAAAGGACATATCGAAACGACTATTTCGTTATCTGACCTTAACGTTGGTGATCATATTGCTGTAATCCTTGCATCAGATACAAGCAAACAAGCAACGAAAATCGAAGTGCATGAAGCTCCACAACCACCAGCAAATGGAGGCACTCCACCAACGCCACCTGCGCCTAAAGATGGAAGCACTCCGCCAGCTCCACCGGCACCAGCAGATGGAAGTACTCCTCCTACACCACCAGCTCCACCTGTAGATGGCAGTACCCCGCCTACTCCGCCAGCAGATGCTTCTGCTCCAGTAGCGACAGAAGAATCTTCTTCATAAAATATGATCATTTATCATATCGTTATTGATAGCTAATACGATATATGAATATAGCAAAAAAAAGAGTGAATAATCCTGTTCACTCTTTTTTGCTATATTATTAGTTAGCTGTAGTTGTGTTATCTGTTGTTGAAGATGTTGGACTAGAAGTATCATCTTTCATCTGACCGCCTCTTATTCCACCGCCCATACCGTTAACTATTTGAATCTGGTCTCCTAACGAAGAATCATCAGTGTTCAACCAGACATTGATAACATCATCTGCTTTGAGATCGGAAAGTGCTTTGGTCGTTGTCGTCATTTCATTATTTTCCATCGTCATTGCAGAGATCACTGTGTTATCAGATACAGTAATAGTCATTGTCTCTTCTGAAAACATATTGTTTCCGCCTCTATCGCCTTGTTCAGCAGGTGTTGAGCCTGTTGCGCTATTATTGGTGGTATCCGATGTTCCAGATGCCGCTGGAGCTTGTGAACCTGCATTAGCAGGTACTTGAGCAGACTCTCCATCAGGCGTAGCTGGAGGAACTTGTCCGCCATCTGCTGGAGAAGCACCTCCATCACCTGGTTGCCCTTCTGGTGGTGTACTCATACCACCGTCTCTATCTTTTCCCATCTGAGAAGGATCTATTGTTGATTTGTATAAAGTGATACTATTTCCATCGATAGATTTGATTTTGCCCATTAGATCAGCAGTTGCTTGTTCTATACCTGTACTCGGTGTAGCAGTGGCTTGTGTAGTAGAATCAGTTGCAGAAGCGTCTGCTGTACTGGTCGTTGTCTGTGCTGTTAATGCAGTCTCACTATTTGTACTGCATCCAGATAACATAGCGATCGCCATCGTAGTTCCTAAAAGAAGTGTCCATTTCTTCATTCCAATTGCCTCCTTGTGTGTAGCCTGCCATCGTGTAGTGATGTGCTGGCTGTGAAGCTATTGTAAAAGAGGCATATGAACTCCTTGTGAATAGTTATTAAAAAGATTTTAAGGTTTCTGGTTATTCTAGACGGTCATCATTCTATAATTAATCATATCGTTGACAGATTGTTCAACACGTTGCTTCAATTCTTCACTCAGTACAAAATGAATTTGGTCTTCATTCTCCTCTATTCGTTCAATCTGATGATCTACGGCAAATACATTTTTGGCAAAACAATGGGCTCCCATTGAAGCCAGGATCGGCTTAACTCCATAATCGATCGATAACAAGTTGGATATCGTTCCACCTACCAAATACGTAGCCACTATTTTATGCTCCAACCCTTTTTGCGGTAACAGATCAATATAAGCTTTGACCAGTCCAGTTAATGTTGTTTTGTATACAGGACTGACTATAATGATTCCTGTAGCTTCTGCAACTTGTGCATTAGCTTCTAAAATAGCCTTACTGCCAAAATGAGCATACATCACATCTTCTGCTGGCAACGTAGCTACTTGGATAATAGATACTTCATAGCCGTGATCTATCAACAATTTTGCAGCATAATCGACCAGTCCGTTCACACGAGACTTCTTATTAGGGCTACCTGAAATAATCGTGATTTTGTTCATCATATAGCATCTGCACCTTTCTCAATTAGACTGTTAAGATCGGTCGATACGAAAGAGTCAGTAGATTTTGAGGGGGTAAGCCTAATAAGATACGTCCATACAATTCAAGTCCAGTCGATGCAGTGGTTAGTGCATGATTCGCTCCACCGCGAATATCGCGATAAATTTGAGAAAGTGGGTTAGAATCAGCGATTACACTACCACCACTTTCGACCATCAACATATCGACACTTTCAGTACATAACATAGCGGCATAACCAATATCCGTTTGAATTTGGGCAAATTCTTTTTCAGTAAATGGCTGTTTCTTCTGAATATGATACTCAAGACTTTCGATCGAACGATTAATATGCAGGTGAGCGGATTCAATCTTCATCGCTGCAAGCCCTACTTTATACTGAATATGCCCTACTTCTGCTTGTATGCTGTGAGTAGTCATTGTTATTCCTTTGCGAGTGGCTGTCTCAACAAAATACTCCAAACCACCTCTAGCCAAACCAAGAATAGCGCTAATGCCTGTAGTTAATGTCGAAATAATAAGAGTATACGGTTTGTATTGGTTGATATGTTCTGATTCATTGGATAGAACATTCATATTTGTATACATATTTTCGCTTTGATCCACGATATATTTATCAGGAATAAATACATTATGAATTTGTATGCTATTACTAGACGAACCTCGCAGACTCATCGTATACCAGTCATCTATAATCGTCACTTCACTCATCGGAACTACTGCTAATAACATACTCGCATTGTCTTTCACCGACCGATTATCTCTTAGATTCAATAAAGCGTGAGTAGCATGTTTAGAACCGGAAGCAAATCCCCATAGACCTTGTTCCACTAGATACCCACCATCTACTTTTTGAAAATCAACTTTACGCCCTTGTAAAACAGAACAGAATCGCACTTCCTCTTCTTCTTCAAAAATCAAATCTAACACTTGAGGGCTTAAAGACAATGTTGCATTAAAATTATTGCCGTTAATAATCTGTACTACCCAACCTACTGAACCATTCCCTTTAGCAACTTCAGAAATAATTTCGACTAACGCCCGGATACTTACTTCATATCCACCATACTTTTTAAGCGTTCCTAATTTAAATAATCCTGCCGCAGCAAGTTGTTCAATAAGTTCTTCCGGGATGTGTCGATCTTCATCAATTTGCTGTCCGAACTTTCTCAGCACTGGAAATAAATCAGTAGCACGTTGTAATAATTGTTCTTCCTCGTTGGTAAGTTGATGTCGTACATCTAAGTTACTCATATTTATCTCTCCTCTTTTTATACACATGTATATTTAATTGATGTTTGTAGTTTAAATAGTATGATGTATAATAAATCGCAGCAAGAATCAAAATCATAAATATGTAGAATAACAATACAGATAGGAGAATTTGTATGGATAAAAAGAAAGAAGATCTTAGAGTAAAACGTACACATAAGTTGTTACAGCAATCATTATTAGAGTTGATCGAAAAACAATCTTTTGAAACGATAACCGTCAAACAAATTTGTGATCTAGCTATGGTTCATCGGACTACGTTTTATACTCATTTTGATGACAAATTCCAATTACTTTCGCATACGCTACAGCAGATTGCAGAACAAGAATTCAAATTAGCCCAGCATACGCCTACAGAAATCTTTCAAGAACTACTTGCGGTTACAACAAAACACAAAAACTTATTTTCACAACTGTTATCCGAAGAAAAAGATTCATTACGTAATATTATCCGCCGTGATATGGGAAATGGTATTAAAGAATATGTAACTGCTCATTCTACACATATGAGTGCTATCGATATTGAGATTACTGTAGAGGCTTATGTAGGAGCGGTCTTAGGTGTACTTCATTGGTGGATCGACAATAAAATGCCGATCGATCAATCTGAACTGCATACCAAGTTAAAATTGCTAATGGACTGGGATTTTCTCAAACTACAAAACGTTAAAGATTAATATCGAATTCGTGTTAAAATATACGATATCTATAAGATTTGATCCTATACATAGTTGCAGAATGGAGTGTTGATGATGTTAAACGTACTGAATCCTACCAATATTGCAGAAGAATTAGCCAAAATTACAGAGCACTGGTCACCCCGAATCATTGGACAGGTGAACGATCAATATGTCAAAGTCGCTAAAGTGAAAGGTGAACTGGTCTGGCATCAACATGATCATGAAGATGAGTTATTTTTAGTGGTCTATGGCAGCATTGTGATTCGTCTCCAAGATGCTGAAGACATCACTTTGCAAAAAGGGGAGTTCTATATTGTCCCTAAAGGAACGATGCATAATCCGCTCGCGGAAGAAGAATGCGGATTAGTCTTGATCGAATCTGTAAGTACCAAGCATACCGGCGATGTAGAATCTCCATTAACCAAGTCGATCGAAGACCAACTGTCATCTTAATACCTATCAACTACTCACTAGGGAGCTGTTGCATATGTGGAGTAAAGACGGAAGTATTGCCCTTATTGGAACGTTTCTGTATATCATTGGAAATAGTATGATGCTCGCTGAACATCCTTATGGCAGAACCGTATTGCTTGTTAGTATTTATGTGATGATAGCAGGTGGAATTTTCTTGATGATTCAGAAATACCGTAAACGGAAATCTAAGATTTAAAATATAAAAAGCGAAGCCTATTAAGATTAGGGTTCGCTTTTTTATATCTATTTCGATATTCTATTCAAATTCCTTTTCCCGTTCAATCTAACCTTTATTGAAAAAATAAAAGATCACTTACTTTCCAAGCTAAGAAAAACATACCTACTGCTGCCAAATACACCCCGCTCATAAATGCCCATGCGTGTTCATCTATTTTCGCCATGATCGTATCCTCCTTTGTACAATTTCGCTGTATTTTCAATTCTAATTACAGGTATGTCTTGATCTTGTATACAAAAAAAAGACCCCGAAATACGTGAATGTACGCTTTCGAGGTCTTCTTATACTCATGTCATGTGTTCACTTAATCTTCACAAGGTTGAGCTAATACTTCATCTTCTTCGCGTGTACGGAAACTTGATCCGCAACCACAAGTTGCTACAGCATTTGGATTATGAATGGTAAATCCACCACTCATGCCTGATTCTTCAAAATCGACTTCCAACCCGTTCAAGTATTTCAAATCTTCTTTATCCACAACGACTTTCATATCTTGAATAGTCATATATATATCTTTATCCGTTTCTTCGCTATCAAAGCCCATGGCATAAGAGAATCCACTGCAACCGCCAGGGTTCACACCGATGCGTACGAATAGACCGGGTATGTCTTGATCTTCCATAATGCCTTTCATGCGCGAAGCTGCTGCGTCACTAATTGTAATCAATGATATCCCCTCCTTTTCTTTTTCATTATACTCTTCTGTTCCACTGCACTCAAGGCTTATTCATTACGTATAATCTTTCATTTTTTAAGTAATTGTATTGCCCGCGTTACATGAGAGGTTTATAATGGGTAAGTGAAGGATGACAGGAAATGTCGAAATTCTGTCAAAAACAAAACATCGTTACACCTTATGTGCCGTTGTAACTTTTTTCACATTAATTCTTCAAATCAGGTGACTATGTTATGTAATTTGTTGTATATTATATAGTATGCGTTCAAAGATGAAGTTATTTTGGCATTTTTATTGTTAGGATTCACAGCATATATGGTGTGCTTTTTTTAATTGCTATTATTCATTGACTCCTTATTGGTGTAAGACAATGACAAGAGCGTCTTACAAGATTCGGACATCACAGAAGATAGACAGAAGTTTTAAGGAGAACAGGAGGAACCTAGCATGTCTACTATTATTACACCGCAAACCGATACTCGTATGGCAGAAATTTTCCACAAAGTCCGTACTGGTGAGCGTTTATCTATTGAAGATGGGGTATATCTATATGAGAGTGACGATATTCTAACCATCGGACAAATGGCAAATGAAGCGAACTTACGCAAAAATGGTAAAAAGGTTTATTTTATCGAAAATATGAGTCTATATTTTACCAATGTATGTGAAGCTCATTGCGCATTTTGTAACTTCCGTAAAGACGAAGGCGAAGAAGGTTCTTATACACTAAGTGGTCAGGAAATGGTTGATTATGTTCAACAACATTACCATCCTGGCGTTCGTGAATTCCATATTGTTGGAGGTCATAACAACAATGTACCTTTCCAATATTATGTTGATTCTCTTCAAGCGCTCAAAGAAGCTTTTCCAGATGTAGTACTGAAAGCATACACTGCGGCTGAAATTGATTTCTTTACACGTATTAGTGGATTGAATATTGAGCAAGTCCTCACCAAATTACGTGAAGCAGGTTTGCAATCGTTAACCGGTGGTGGCGCAGAGATTCTATCTGACGAATATCGCAAAAAAATGCGTGTCGACAAAGCAAATGTTGATCGTTATCTAGAAGTGCATCGCACCGCTCACAATATGGGTATGCGTACACACACAACGATGTTATACGGTTCGATAGAAAGCTATGAAGATCGTATTCGTCATATGGTACAAATTCGTGAGTTGCAAGACGAAACGAATGGATTCTTGGTCTTTATTCCATTGTCTATGCAACCGAAAAGTAAAAATGCAAGTATTATGCGTCGTAACTCGGCTTATGAAGATTTGAAAACAATCGCAATCAGCCGTCTGATGCTTGACAATATCGATCATATCAAAGCATATTTCATCAACATTGGTACTCAGTTAACACAAATGGCTCTGACTTTCGGTGCTTCCGATGCTCACGGTACCATTATCAAAGAACGTATCAGTCATGCGGCAGGTGCTTTGACTCCAGAAGGTCTAACTCGTAAAGAGTTGATCTGGCTTATCAAAGGTGCAGGACGCATTCCTGTAGAACGTGATACCTTCTACAACGAAATTCAAGTATACGAATAGTCTTTACGTCTATTCAACATTTCATCATACCCCGGGCTTTACTTAATCATACAGTGGATACTTTCTATATATCCTATCGCTGTATCTTAGAAGTAAAGCCCGTTTATACGCCTTGAAGCTGGCAATATGTGGCTTTTAGGGCAAAAAAGGCATCACCCGGCTCACCGCTTTGCCTTCTCTGCGCCGGATGACTTGCCTCTATGTTTATGATTTTTGAAATCATTATGACTACGGGGATCATGTACGATTCTCATCTATTTATTATCTACCAGAAGGAGAAGATATCATGAAAAGTTTAGTTATACTCGGTGCAGGTTACGGTGGAGTTACACTAGCCCACGAATTATTAGATCACAAGATTCCAGCAGACACACAAATTATTTTAGTAGACCGTATGCCTTTCCAGGGGCTTAAAACAGAATATTATGCTTTAGCAGCAGGTACTGCTTCTGATCTTGAATTACGAGTAAAATTCCCAACACATGCCAAAATCACTACTCGTTATGGTGATGTAACAGGGATTAATTTAGAAGATAAAGTCATTTCATTTGAAGATGGCGAACCGCTGACTTATGATCAAATGGTGATCGCTTTAGGTTGTACCGATAATTTCCACGGTGTCCCTGGTGCTGCTGAATATACCAGTACGATTCAATCGTTCACAGCTACTCGTGATACGTACTTAAAAATTAATAATTTACCACCTCAAGCTACTGTGAATATCGTAGGTGGAGGATTAAGCGGAATAGAGATTGCAGCAGAGATTCGCGAAAGCCGTGAAGATCTAAATGTGCGCATTCTGGATCGTGGTGAGCGTCTATTGTCTTCCTCTCCTCCACGTCTATCTAAATATGTAGAAGAGTGGTTCCGCGAGCATAATGTAGAAGTTCGCAATCATATCAATATTAGTCGTGTTGAAGGGACTTGTGTCTACAACGGTGAATCCGAGCGTATTACTGCGGATGTAACAGTCTGGACAGCAGGTATTCGTCCTGTTCCATTGATCGATGAATTGAATGTCAACCAAGATAACTCTGGACGTGTAATTTTGGATGAATTTTACCGGATTCCAGGTCGTCCTGAAGTATTCGTATGCGGAGATTGTGCTTCTCTTCCTTTCGCAGCTAGTGCACAGGCGGCTGAAGCTCAAGCAGAACAGATTGCTAATGTAATCGTCGCAGGTTGGAAAGGTGAACAACCAAAAGTACATCCATTGAAATTAAAAGGTACACTGGGTGCTCTAGGTAAAAAATCCGGATTCGGTACAGGATTTGGATTCGGTGGCAAAAGTTCTGTTACCGGTAAAGTGCCTCGCCTTCTAAAAAGTGGCGTGCTCTGGATGTCCAAACATCATTTCGGCTAGGATTACTTTTCGAATCATCCCGGCTGTATAGTGATATTTAGCATTGTGTTGTTGCTGATTGCATAGAAAAAAGCTGATCTCAATCTAAATCGAGATCAGCCCAAGCATCAGCTTCATTAATTTTTTCCAAAATTAATGTATATAATGTGTCAGCATCTTCTGATGCGACAATTTCTCCGTTTACTAGAGCATATGGCATGGCATAACATTGGCCACAGTTACCTAAACAGCCGTATTCTATAATATCATAGTCAGGTTCTGCTTCTAATTTCTTCATTACCTGATCTGTACCTGTATGCATATTGCTCTGGCAAAACTCAATAATCGGTCTCATGGTTGTATTCCTCCAATCGTTGTTACCTTGAACATCATACTATAAAATGTGTCTAAATATACGCTTATATTGTCATTTTCATAAAGAAATTTGAAATGAGTATAAAAATCATTGCGTAAATGCTGAAATTTTGGTGTATTTATACTATAATATAGTTACGAAAGGAGTTGAACAATATGAGTGAAAGTGTACAAGTAGAAATGTACGATGAAGTATTGGAAGTTCTGGACAAATTGCGTCCATTCTTGCAACGCGATGGCGGCGACGTTGAATTGGTAGACGTTGAGGATGGTATCGTTAAGCTTAAGTTGATGGGAGCTTGTGGTAGTTGCCCAAGTTCAACAATCACGCTTAAAGCGGGTATCGAACGCGCCCTTTTCGAAGAAGTTGAAGGTGTGGAAGAGGTTGTCCAAGTATTCTAATTCAGACTTTTCTATACAGAGGTAATCATAGATTGCCTTCGTGGCATAACAAAAAGCGTCTTGTTTCCTTCGGGGAACAGGACGCTTTTTTGGTTGTTTTTTGACTAATATTACAACTGTTTACCCTTTGATATAAGGGCGAATCGGATCAAGTCCACCGGAAATATCCATAATATTGCCTGTAATGAAATCAGAATCCGAATGACATAGATACGAGATCACACGTGCAATATCTTCTCCACTTCCAGGACGACCTCTTGGTGTTTCATCATCGCTTAGATGAAGTACATCGGCGATTCGCTTTTCTTTGTTATCTCCCCGAATATCTCCGGGACAGATCATATTAATCGTAATCGCATTTTCAGCTTCTTCTACAGCTAACGTTTTGGTAAAAGAAACTAATCCTACTTTGGCGGCGGCGTAGACAGCACGCTGAGGCCATGATCTGGATTCAGCAGCATGTCCAAACCCAAAATGAATAATCCGTCCCCATTTCTGCTGACGCATATGAGGTAATACACGATGATCTAATAACATCGCTCCAATAAGATTGCCTTGCATCAACGACATAATCTCTGTCCGCTCATAATCAGCGAATAAACGGCGTTCCCGGATAAAAGGGCCTGCATTATTGACAAGAATATCAATACCGCCTAATTGTTGTTCTACTTCGTCTACAAGCCGGTCTATGTCTTCCTCGATAGAGATATCTGCTTGTACAGCGATACAGCGTACGCCCATATTTTCAATGCGAGATTGTAGATGCACAGCCTCTTCATGACTATTCATATAATTTAAAGCAATATCACAGCCTTGACTCGCTAGCGTAAGCGCCGTCATTTTTCCTAATCCTTTGGCACTGCCTGTAATCAGGGCAATTTTCCGATCCAAAAAAGTTCCTCCTCTAGACAATGCTATCGCATATCTTCTACTATATTGCGCTTCTATCATATAATACGTTTGTATTGTAGCTTTTGGATGATACTTATTCTTATCTAGTGTACAGACCTTAACCTATAGATGTCAAAAGGATCACCAAACAACACCGTATATAGGACTACGAATGACGAAAAGATAGTTTATAATAGATGTATTACGCTTTTTTTGGATAAGGAGGTACATTCAATGAGTACTAGCAAAACAAATGCAATGCGTATTTTAGACAAAGAAAATATTGCATACGAGATTATTGAATACGATAATAAAGACGGCAAAATTCATGGTAATGCGGTTGCCGCCAAAATTAATAAACCACCTGAAATGGTATTTAAAACATTGGTCACGCAAAACAAACACAACTTGTTTATTTTTGTGATTCCAGTAGGAGCAGAATTAGATCTAAAAAAAGCAGCTAAAGCAGCAGGTGAAAAAAAATTGGATATGCTACCTGTGAATGAATTGCAGAAATGGACAGGTTATATTCGAGGGGGCTGTTCTCCTATCGGAATGAAGAAATTGTATCCTACTTTTATTGATGAAGAAGCGATGCTTCTGGAAACGATGATTGTCAGCGCAGGCAAAATTGGGATGCAAGTAGAACTCGCTCCACAGGATCTTGTAGATGTAACTCAAGCAAATTTTACTCCATTGGTTCATCAATAAATAGTTTGCATATTTTATATAATGTTTGATCATTTATCCTCCTATTTTAATGGCATCATAAAGCCAAATAACATCAGTGTATATCAAAAAAGGAGGTTACATAACACATTATAATCATTACATCGTCTAGCTAAACAGAAAGGAAACTTTAATAATGAAAAGCCTCAAAAAGTTATTATATGTACCTGTAGTTTTATCTATATCGTTAGCTACTTCTAGTTCTGTATTTGCAGATACCGCAACTAGCCATCATGTGTTACACCATTCTGTGAATCGTTCTACTCTAACGCACACACAGATAGACAACCTGGTAACCCATCAACAGACCCGTTTTACTTCAAAAGTTAAAGGGTTACCACAACAGACATTTATACTCTCTGGAGGTCAAGCTAATATTCCTTTTACATATCAAAATCATGTAGATATAAAATTGATCTTGAAAAATACAGGCAATCAAACAATCGATTACGAAATTAACTTTCCTGATGATACCAGAAATCTTATGAAATCTAGTTTAGCACCTGGTCAGCAGCAACAATGGAATTTACCTTTATATGATGTATATAGACAAGCTTCGTGGGGGCTGTGGAATATCTTTGCGGTAACTACCGATGGATCTACAGGAAAATTAAAAGTACAGGCAAGTGTTGTAAATGATTAGGATGTAACGATCGCCATCGATCAGCGAAATACTAGATAAAAAAATAAGGTTATAGCCCGTTATCATTTGTATTTGATTACAAATCATAACTTTGGCTATAACCTTATTTTTAGTTGTACATTTTAATTAAAATGCTGGGATTACAGCACCATTGTACGTATCTTCGATGAATTTTTTAACATCATCAGAAGTTAAAGCTTTTTTCAATTTTTCGATAGCTGCATCATTTTGGTTGTCTTCACGTGTAACTAAATAGTTAGCATATGGTGCGCTACTTGTTTCAGTCAACAATGCAGATTTAGGATCGATTTTAGCTTCTAATACATAGTTCATGTTGATCATACCCATATCGACTTGACCTAATTGTCTAGTGATAAAAGCCGCATCCATCGGTGTAAATTTAAAGTTTTTAGGATTAGCTGTAATATCTTTTACAGAAGAAGTGATGTTTGTTTTGTCTTTCAATTCAATCAATCCATTGTTAGCCAACAAGATCAAAGCGCGTGCTCCATTAGATACTTCGTTAGGGATTGCGATATTTGCACCGTCTGGCAATTCATCGATTGATTTATATTTTGTAGAATATGCACCGAAAGGCTCGATGTGTACTGGTTGTACAGCTTTTAAAGTCATACCACGAGATTTGTTTTGCTCTTCAAGGTAAGGCAATGTTTGGAAGTAGTTTGCATCTAACTGTTTGCCATTCAATTGAACGTTAGGTTGAATATAATCTGTAAATTCGACAACTTGTAAATTTACGCCTTCTTTAGCAAGTGCAGGTTGAATATGTTTTAAGATTTCAGCGTGAGGTACAGCTGTTGCGCCTACTTTCAATGTTACGGTTTCTGCTCCGCCTTCTGTTGTTCCTGTTGCCGCTGTGTTGTCTGCTGCTTTGTTACCGCAAGCAGATACGATAGCAACCAACATAATACTTAGCAAAATCAAAGTCCATTTTTTCATCTTCTCTACCCCTTTATTGGTTTTGGATTGGTATACGTATATGATACAAATGCTGAATATTCGTGATTATCTATTATCATATAAATATTCAGCAGAATAACTACTCTGTGCTCAATCTCTTTTGTATTACCGATTATCTTCTCGAAAAATGAACCACTAGACGATCACCAAGCATTTGTAGAATTTGAACAATAATAACCATGATGACTACAGCCACTAGCATAATCGCTGTATCATAGCGATAATAACCATAGTTGATTGCAAGTGTTCCAAGTCCTCCTGCACCAATCATCCCTGCCATCGCTGTATTAGAGACTAGCGCAACAACAGTAACGGTTAAGCCTGCTAATAGCCCTGGCATTGCTTCGCGTACAAGTACGCGCGTTATAATCTGCCACAAGGAAGCTCCCATCGCATTCGCTGCTTCAATTACACCACGATCGACTTCACGAAGTGCAGTTTCGACCAATCTAGCAAAAAACGGTGCGGCAGCGATAACTAATGGTGGGATCGTTCCAAGTACACCAATCGTTGTTCCTACTAGAATTTGCGTTAATGGTAAGATCGCCACAATCAGTATAATAAATGGAACCGAACGCAAAATATTAACGATAAACGCGATGACTGCATAGAAATAACGCACCCATGCTACAGTAGAACGCCCTGTAATAAATAACAAAATGCCTAATGGCAATCCTAGAATTAATGTAAATAATCCAGAAGCGCCTACCATTTTGAGTGTATCTAAGGTCGCTGTACCGAATTCATTCCAATCAATTTGTGAGAAATCTAATTCACCCATCAGTTGATCACCTCCACATCGAGACCTTCAGCGGTCAATCCATCGAGTGTACGCTTAATATCTCCTTCTGTTCCTTCAAAGCGAACAATCAACTGTCCATAAGGTACATTTTTTAACGTTGAAATCGTTCCTTGCAAAATAGCAAAATCGACTCCAGTTTGACGTACCGTTTGCGAAAGGATCGATTCATACGTTTTATCTCCTAAGAAAGACACTTTGACAGTCAATGAATTAGGAACATTTGGTGCTGTCCATGAAGTAATTAGTAATTCAGCATTATTAGACTCATTTAAAATAAAATCACGTGTCACTTCATGCTGTGGCTTCAAAAAGACATTTGTTACAGGACCTTGTTCTACAATACCACCCCGATGAATAACAGCTACTTTATCACAAATGCTCTGAATAACATGCATTTCATGAGTGATTAAGATGATTGTTAAGTTAAAGCGCTCATTGATATCGACCAGCAATTTTAAAATCGAATTTGTAGTCTGAGGATCAAGCGCAGATGTCGCTTCATCACAAAGCAATACATCAGGATCACTAGCTAACGAGCGAGCAATGCCGACACGCTGCTTTTGTCCACCTGATAATTGAGCAGGATATTTATTGGCATGTTGCTCCAATCCAACTAGAGCTAACAATTCTTTCACTTTTTCTTTAATGTTGCGTTCCGGTGTTTTGACTAAGCGCAAAGGAAAAGCGATGTTCTCATACACTGTCGCTGAAGATAATAGATTGAAGTGTTGAAAAATCATACCTATTTTGCGTCGTCTTGCTTGTAAGCGCGCTTTGTTCAGCTTGGTCATTTCCACACCATCGATCCATACTTCACCAGAGGTTGGACGTTCTAGTAAATTAATACATCGAATCAATGTACTTTTACCTGCACCGGAGTGACCGATAACGCCGAAAATCTCGCCTTTGTCTATTTTCAAATCTATACCGCTTAACGCAGGGCTTAGATTTTTCCCTTTACCATACGTTTTAGTAATACTTTTTAATTCAATCACAGATAGGTGCTCCTTCCTTGTACTTCTTCATTCCTGCATTCATATTACATTAATCATATATAAACCATCGAATAAGTCGGATATATTCTCGCTATCATATATGTCGGTATTCACTTCTCTCTTCTTTATACAAAAAAAGAACCCTTTCGCAGAAAAGGGTTCTCTATTATTAGAGATACTTCCTTCTCATCTGCCAAAATCGCCATGTACCAATTGCACACGCCATTTTGAAGGAATTAGCACCATGACATTTTGGAAAACTACGTAATAGTTATTCCAAAATCGGTTGCCGGGTTTCATCGGGCCAGTCCCTCCACCACTCTCGATAAGAAAATATGAAAAATTCGAATGAAAATGAAAATCTTTTCTCAGTATAGTGAACTTCACACTCTTTGTCAAAGCAAAAATGAATATTTCCTAAGGAAATTAGAAATTTTTCATCAATTGTTCATCTGACGCAATCTCTTGGATGTATATTCACTTTTTGTTGCTATCTAAATAGTTCATACGGTTATACATTTTGCCCTAATTTGCCACGTGTACCACGACTTAATTGCCATACACGCACACTCATATAACATAACACACCGAACAAAATCTGAATCAACAACGTATGCAACATACTGGAGAAGAAATACCACTCAGGTATTTTCATCGTTACAATATTCAACATACCACTTAGAATCTGCATGATAATAAATACAATCGCAGTCACTCCAAGCTTACGAATACCTGGATTATACGGATGACGACGGTAGGCATAATGCGCTAGTACTGCAATAACGATTAACAAACTATAAGCGGCTACCCGATGGAAAAATGCTACCGCTACCCCACCGGATAATTCAGGTAAGATAGAACCATTACATAGTAATACGCCAGAACACCCACCTCTAGAATCGGTATGTGTGACAAAGGCTCCTGTATATACCACCATGTATGTGTAGATAGTTGCGAACCATGTTAGATTACGCATTCCTTTACTCACCGGTGGTTCATCTGGAATCGGTAAATCACCTTTTTGCTGATCCATCCGCCTTGCACCAAGCGCCATCATCGACGAACTAGCAAAAGCGATCATTGCAAATCCGAAATGTAGTGCCATGATTGGAGCAGATTGTGAAAATACAACTGCTAATGCACCCATAACGGCTTGTACCAAAACAAATAGCAATGTTAATGATGCATATACTTTAAGCTCACGATGCTTATTAAAAAAGATAAATCCGATAAAAGAAAATAATGCTGTTAAGCCTGCCAGAGCACTAATAGCTCGATGCGAATACTCAATCAATGAAGAAATCGTATACGCAGGTACAAATTGGCCATGACATAACGGCCATTCATTTCCGCAACCGAGTCCTGAACCTGATTTGGTTACTACAAGTCCTCCCATTGTTGCTAAAAACATAACAACACAGGTGACAAAGCTCAACCATTTTAGATGTGTAGTTGTTATTCTGAACTTTCTTGCCATTTAGAGAATCACCCGCTATTTTATAATAGTGACATTGTTTATAGTCACTATCTATTATAACGAATCACTAGTAATTACTACCGTATCCTTTGTGACAAAAAATGATCAATATCCACACAATACTATGTAACTAAATTTTGTGAATATAATGAGTTCTAATCTAAATATAAAATTATATATTATTCAGTTTATTTTACTTGATGAGATGCTTAGAAGTATTTCCACTATATCCAGCTTGATCAATATGCCCATCTTTAAAAATAATATAAGAATAGGTAGTGTTAGGTTCATCTTTAAAAACTACATTAGCACCATAAGGCGCATTAGATGATGTAAATGAATATGTACCTTCAACTTTCTCAATATTGTAACCTTTATCATGAACTAAATACGCTTCGATTTTTTGTCCTGCTTCTTTTTTTGTAAATGGATTGCCGTGTAAACCTAAATAAGCAGCGGCTACTCCGACAATAACAAGCACTATTAAAAAACTAGTGATAATCATTACTTTTTTTGACATGATATCCACCCACCTCCTGAATGTATAGTAACAAATGAAAAGATAGGTAAGCAAATATTGACATAATTTATTCGTATTTGAAATCTACATAAAGCTAAAATAAAAAAACTTACAAAGACAGCTGTTTAAAGCAGATCTTTGTAAGTTTTTGCTTATAAATATAGACGTACTATAGAAATCTAAATTGTTATATTTTCTTATTGTAACAAAGTCTTTTTATTCCGCTGTTGATGTAGCTAATGTCTCATAGACAGCAACGGCGCGATCCAAAAACTGCTCGATTTCTTCGCGAGATTTGCGTGCTTTGTTGACGAAACGTACTAATTCTTTGCCGTTCGCATAAGCTACAAAGCTAGGGATACCCAAGATGTTCTGTTCTTGACTCACATCGCCTGTTGCTTCTACATCTACCTCTACAAGCGTTAGACGATCTGCATACTGACTTTCTACTTCAGGCATAAATGGATCAATATATCGGCAATCTCCACACCAATCTGCTTTGAACACAGCGACAGTTAATTGCGAAGAGTGAGTAACGGTAGTGAAATCTTCTTTACTATTAATCAATTGCATTATGCTATTCCTCCTAATTCTTTTGTAGACGCATCAATGGACGGAAAACTTTACGCAATACTTTTGGATAAGAATCCAGTTCATTCGCTCGAACCACTCTTAGCAGAACAAGCATAACGGGATATACCAATAATATCGCTATTCCTACCATACAACAACCGATAAAAAATGCAACCCGTTCATTCATATAAGCCGTTAATAGAATACCGACCTGATTCAGCAGTAGACCAATTCCACCTAATACCACCACAGTCACAATAAATCCGACCCAACGGTTGCCTAATACCGAGAAAGTTACGATTTGGCGCAATGAACGAATATTCATCCATGTAATGGTGATAAAACATAAAGCTGTTCCTGCAATAATACCGTAGATTCCAATAAACGGAGCTAACGCAAAACTAGCAACTAATTTGACCGCAATACCGATCATGACATGTACCATCGATAAATTTGCTTTGTTGATCCCGATTAACATGGAATTGGTCGTCATCATCGTAATCTGGAAAATCGTACCCAGTGTCAAAGCAGCAATAATACCCGCTCCATCTTTACTACTAAATAACAATCCATTTAGCGAATAAGCAGATGTACTGAAAATCAATACAATCGGTATACCGGTTAATATGGAAATTCGTAATGCTAAAGTGATCTGGTTTTTCAAATGTTCCATTTTGTGACTGGCAAAAGCAGCCGAGATAATCGGAATCAGTGATTGACTCAGTGCAATCGCTAGAATCGGTGGGATTCCGGCAACACTTTGTGCTCTTGAACCAAGAATAGCCAGTACTCTTGTCGCCATCTCATCTCCAAGTTCGCCCATCAATAACGGCTTAACAAGTGTACTATCAATAAAATAAACGGCTGGAATCGTTAGTGAAGATAGTACGATAGGAATTGATAATTTGAAAATATCACTATAAATTTGTCGCAAAGGAATCACAGCATGCGTTGTGTCTGACTTCGCATCCAATCCCTCTAACTTATCTTGCTTACGCATTTTGAACGCATAGTATAACATCACGGCAAATGCACCGATACTACCGAGTACACTACCAAATGAGGCTCCTGCTGAAGCTTCGACACCACTATAACCCAGATGCAAAATAACATAAGCTAACAAAATGGCTGTAAATACGCGTGCAATTTGCTCAATAATCTGAGAAATACCACCTGCAATCATCAAGTTACGTCCCTGAAAATAACCGCGCATCATCGCAATCATCGGGAATAATAATAATGATGGTGCAATCGCTCGAATAGAGATAACCGCTTCAGGTACTTTCGAGTTATAAATTGCAAAAAATGGTGCTAACGCATACAACCCAATCGTCATAATAACACCGATCACACCTGCAAATAACAAAGCGGCAAAGTAAATACGTTGCGCTTCTGCCGGTCTACCTAACGCATAACGCTCAGATACCATTTTACTCAGTGTACTAGGAATCCCTGCTGTGGCTACAGCAAGTAACATCAAATATAGATTGTTAGCAACTGTAAATGAAGCATTTCCTGTAAAGCCTAACATATGCTCTAATGGTACACGTTGTACCAGGCCGATCACCCTTGCAATCAAAGCAGCAACGGCCAAAATCACGGTTCCTCTAACAAATGACTCTGTTTTAGACAAAACGGTTCCCCTTTTCTCACGCCCGATCTCAACCATACCAAAAAACCGGAAGGCTGAAATGCCTTCCGGTCTTGGGCTTTTTCAACAACCTCTATTATAGACAACCTATAGTCATCTAAGCAATGCGGGTTATTTTTTAAAATACAAAAATCCAAAGGAAAAAGATCGCAATCATCGCCAATTGCAAAATAATTTTCACAATCATACTCGTAAACAATCCAAGCATCGTTCCCCAGGCAGCTTTGAGCGATTGTTGAAAATCTTTTCCTGAAATCAATTCACCCAGAATCGCACCGATCAATGGCCCTAAGATCAGACCAAAAGCAGGAATCACAAATGGCCCTACAATCAAGCCGATCGTCGATAAAATAACGGTGAGCTTGGTTCCGCCGAACTTTTTGGTTCCATACGCACCGACGACGTAATCGGCGACAAATAGCACAATCACAATCAATGTCTGAATAATCCAGAACCATACATTGTATTCAGCGAATGAGAAAAACCATCCGTATACGAAAAATCCAAAATAAATAGCTAACGCGCCCGGCAATACAGGATAGATAGCACCTGCAATACCGACGATAAATAAAATAATGACTAAGCTCCAACCGAGAATTTCCATCGGTAGGGTTCACTCCTCCCAGTAATCTTTCTATACATATATACTCGAAGAAAGCGTAAAGCGTTGCACAATTTTTTTAGACAAGGATATAATCGCGAATGACTTCGACAATTCCATCATCATTGTTAGAACCTACGACTAGATCGGCTGATTCTTTTACAGGTTCTTGTGCATTACCCATCGCTACGCCTAGACCTACCGCTTGAATAACCGCTAGATCGTTTAAGCTATCGCCTACAGCAACCACTTCAGACATATCAATATTCAGCAATTGGCATACTTCGTTAATACCTGCTGCTTTGTTAATACCCAGTGGATTGATCTCCAGGTTATGTGGAGAAGAGTTGGAAATCTCAAGTCCGCCCATATCTTGTAACGCCATCAGAATCTGGTAACGAAGTTCATCGTTTTCCGTATTGTAGCCGAATTTGAGCCATTCGATACTTGTAAGGTCTGTCCCTGGTTCTAACCAGTTATCCCGATTGTGCAGTCCATTTACGGTATAAGCCCAGAACCATACATCTTTTTCAATAGCCAGTTCATACATTTGGCGAATCAAATCAGGATCGACCAGTGTACGTCGGTGTAGCTCATGAGGTGCTTTCCAGACCTCACTGCCGTTTACTGTTACCATCGGAGTATCTAAGCCTAATTGCTCGGCATACGGCATAGCACTATGCGCTGCGCGTCCTGTAGATAGACACACATGGATACCTTCATCCATTGCTTTATTAATCCATTTAATCGTTTCGAGTGTAATCTCGTGATTATCATTTAATAATGTTCCATCCATATCTAAAGCTAGTAACTTATATTTACGTGTTGTCATCTTGTCGTACCGTCCCTTTCTTCGTTCCTATTTCTATGATGATGTGTATGCCATCTACTGGAGTCAGTCAGTTATCATAGGGTATATCAGTCTCATTTTAACATAGATATTACAGCGGTCACAAAAGCTTTTGTAAATTACATGTGAAAAATAATCAAAACACCCTGCAATATTACAGGATGTTTTGCAAATGGTTTACATTCAGGTGTAGACCTATTATATTGCTTCACTTTCTATATGCATAAAATTATTGGAAAGCATAGTTCTACATTGTTCTTATGCAATTTTTATTCAGCGATAGCTGCTCCGTTAGAACGTCGTTGACGTAAACGGCGAATCAATATGCCATGCTTAGGAGAAAATACAAACGCAAATCCGAACAATATACCTGCTACCGTAACAATACTTCCTGCAATCGAAGCATTCATCACATATGCTGTATAATAACCAATAATAGAGCTAACGACTCCTGTAAGTACGCTATACATCAACATTCTGCCCAGACGATCTGTAAGCAAGTAAGCGGTAGAAGCAGGAATAATCAACATACCGACAACCAGTATCGCTCCTACACTTTCAAAAGAAGCCACAGAAGTCATCGATACCATCCCCATTAATAAATAATGGAATAACATCACTGGAATCCCACATGCCACAGCCATCGCAGGATCAAATGCTGAAATTTTGAATTGTTTATAGAATAAAGCAAGCAACAATAAAATAATCAATAACGCTGACCCTAACATCCAGACTGAACGTGGCCCCATATCTATCCCGTTGGCTGTCCATGTATCCCATTGCACATAAGCAATTTCGCCGAACAATACACAATCGAGATCCAGATCAATGTTGCGAGCATTCAGACTGATAATAATAACACCGATCGCAAATAGCGCTGTAAAAATAATACCTATCGAAGCATCGGATTGTATGCCTGAATTTTGCAACCATTGAATCAGAAATACAGCAAGCAATCCAAGAGCAGTCGCACCGATCATCATCGCTAACGAATCTCTTGTTCCACTGAGTAGAAAAGCGATCGCAATGCCGGGCAATACTGCATGACTAATTGCATCACCGATCAATGCCATTTTACGCAAAATAAGAAAACAACCTAGCAGTCCACACGCTGCTGACATCAGACAAGCTGTTAATATGATCCAAAAATCACTACTCATGGCTGATTCCTCCTTGACGATGCCATTGGTCTTTGGTCTGCTTACGTGACCAGAGCTTGGCTAACCAGCCACGCCTTGGAGCACCTAATGCCGAGATCGCAAAAAATACAGTAGCAGCAAGTACAGTCACCGGACCTGTAGGCAATTGAGATACCATGCCACTCCACAGTGTTCCGATCAGACCACTAAGAGCTCCGAATATACCTGATAGTATGACCATAATATGCAGACGATCTGTCCAAAAGCGTGCAGCAATCGCAGGTGTAATTAATAAGGCAGACATCAAAACTACACCGACTGCTTGAATCCCTGCGACTACAATAATAACAGTCAAAAGCAATAATAATTGTTCTAAAAAAGCGACCGGCAATCCCATTCCTCGTGCAAATCCGGGATCGAAACTGATCAATTTAAATAGTCTAAATAACGCAATGCAGATCACAATCATCAATATACTGATTCCTGCAAGAACATACACATCACTTTGCATCATCGATGCTGCTTGTCCGAATAAGTACTTGTCCAGTCCGCTTTGTCCTCCATCTCCGCTATGTTGAATATGAGTTAGTAACAATACTCCTACTCCGAAAAAGAAAGATAAAATAATGCCCATTGCTGCATCTTGCTTGATACGTGAATATTGTGTGATCCAGCGAATACCGAATGTAGCAATGACACCAGCAACTAATGCACCGATAAAAAATCCACCTGTCGATTTCACACCGCTTAACATAAAAGCAATACAAATACCGGGCAATGCCGCATGAGCCAACGCATCTCCGATCAAGCTTTGTTTGCGTAAAACCATAAAGGAACCAATCACTCCACTACTTAACCCTAACAACATACAACCTACAATAATCCAGCGTACATTCGGATCAAGTATCAAAGCTCCTATCGTGTTGAACATACGTCCTCTTCACCCCCGATGCTTATCGTTAGACTCTCTTTATCCATCTGATTTTTTAAATGAATTACATCATATTGGTAAAGTCAGCTATTCTTTATTCAGCACTTGATTGAATATGCAGTTACTTACCTGCAAGCACAATGCCTTCTTTACCTTGTAACACTGCCATTTTGCCACCGTATGTCTGCTGTAGCATGTCAGCATTAAATATATCTTTTACTGCACCTGCACCAATCAAAGTACGATTCAGTAACAATACATCATCAAAATAGGATTCTACTGTCGATAGATCATGGTGGACAACAAGAACTGTTTTACCTTCTGCTTTGAGTTGTTCTAGCAATGAAATAATCGCTTTCTCTGTTGTAGCATCGACTCCGGCAAACGGCTCGTCCATCAAATACAATTGAGCTTGTTGCGCTAAAGCTCTAGCTAAAAAAATACGTTGTTGTTGTCCACCAGACAATTGGCTAATCTGTCGTTGTGCATAATCTGCCATTCCTACTTTGCGCAGACATTCCATTGCTGTTTCGCGTTCAGTTTTGCCAGGGCGACGGAACCAGCCTAATCGTCCATATGTGCCCATCAATACAACATCCAAAGCATTTGTAGGAAAGTCCCAATCTACCGATTCGCGTTGTGGCACATAGCCGATTTTTTTACGGTTTTGTTGATATGTTTTGCCATATACTTTGACATCACCTGCGATTGAAGGAACTAATCCTAATGATGCTTTTAGTAATGTGGATTTGCCGGCTCCATTGGGACCAATCAGACCAATAAGCCGTCCCGGTGCTAACGAAAATGATACGTCCTCTACAACCGGCTTTTTATGATAAGCTACTGTAAGCCCTGAAACCTGAAGAGGTAACGATTGAGAATCATTGTCTGTTACACGAATACTGGTAAAAGCAGAACTTGTCATACATAGACCTCCTTGTGTAATAAAGTGTTTGAATGTGTTAATTATTTATATTATTTGAGTGCTTCTACAATCGTATCTGTATTGTGGCGTACCATTCCGATATAAGTTCCTTCTTCTGTACCTGCCTCGCCCATCGCATCAGAGAATAACTCTCCTCCAATTTGGACGGTATGCCCCATCGATCTAGCACCTGCAATAATAGCTTCCATCGATCTAGAAGGTACACTAGACTCTACAAATACCGCTTTGATCCCACGTTCTACCAATTCATTACGTAGATCGCTTACGTCTTTAGAGCCGTATTCTGCGGCTGTACTAATGCCTTGTAATCCTTTTACTTCGATATTGTAAGCATCTCCGTAATATCCAAAAGCATCATGAGCAGTAATCAATACTCGACCAGACTCTGGAATACTGGCTATTTTGGTCTGTACTTCTTGATGCAAAGTATTCAATGCTGCTAAATATTGAGTAGCATTCTGACGGTAATCCGCTTCATGTGCAGGATCAGCTTCAATCAGTGCGGCTTCTATCGTCTGTGTGACATTCATCCATAGGCTTACATCGAACCAGATATGTGGATCATACTCGGTTGCTCCATCTTCACTGTATCGTAGCTGTGTAGGATCGATATTTTCAGCTACAGCAACCACATGACGAGATTTACTCATTTTCTCCATAATCTTGGTCATGCTACCTTCTAAATGCAATCCGTTATACAACACCAGATTAGCATCATCTAATTTACGAATATCCCCTTGCGAAGCTTTGTACATATGAGGATCGACACCAGGACCCATTAATCCTGTTACAGTCACATGTTCTCCACCTACTTCACGAGCCGCATCAGCAATCATTCCTGTTGTTGCTGTAATTCGTAATTTTCCTCCTTCTTCAAAAGAAGGTGAATCATCAACAGCTCCCTGAATCGTGGTACATCCACTGAGAATCAATACAATTACAGCGATACTTATTCCGTATACAATGCGTTGATATAACGGAGAGGATAATCCTGATTTGCGATGGCGCTTATGAATTAAATACGCTTGCGCCCATGATGATTTGGAACGATGAACTGACATATATGATCCTCCTATCATTTCAAAATACTCCATAACTATCTACCAATAATCTAAACGCTAAATCTTACATTGAAGCAATTATTTTTCTTATATGACTATATTTTTATATAAGGAAATAATGTTTCCTTTGTGCAAATTTTAAAGTAGAGCGCAAAAAAAAGCAAGAGGCTATTTTGCCCCTTGCTGGATTCATCATAAAGATCTATTATTTAACGAATTGGCGAATCTATTTCTCCACTTGCTTCTACAATCGGTTTCTTTTTAGGAATACCGTCTAATCCATATTGTTGATCATATGCTTCAAAAATCTGACGTGCAATAGGAGCTGCTCCCTGAGCACCATAACCACCTTCAGGAACAACAACTGCCACTGCTAACTTCGGATTTTGTGCAGGTGCATAAGCGATAAAAACCGCATTTTCAATCGTTTTACCTGTAGCCATCCGTTGTTGCGAAGTTCCTGTTTTGCGACGATAATCATAAGGAAATCCTTTGAACGCATCCACTTCACTTTGCATTCCTGATTGAACCGCATCCCAATACTGAGAAGGCAAATCTACTTTGTTAAGCACTTCTTTTTTGAATTTTTTTGTTACTTTCCCATCTGCATTTCGAATCTCATTCACAAATTGTGGTTTCAACCGTTCTCCACGATTCGCTAACATCGCTGTATATTGAGCTAACTGTAAAGTAGTATATTTCCCTTGCTGTCCAAAAGAAGCATAGGCTAGCGCAGATTGAGCACTACCAGATTCCATCTCATGTATATATTCTTTGTATCCTATATATTCTGCGGCAAGTCCACTTTCAGTAGATACACCTAATCCAAATTGCTCCATATATTTATCCCATACTTCTACACCTGGTTTACCTTCATATTTCTGATATAGTCGTTTACCAACCATATCCACCATAAATGTATTGGATGAATGAGATATAGCACCAATCGGACTTAATGTTCCATAAGCTCGACTACTTGCATTACGTACTTTAGTGCCATATCCTTCTTTTCCTAATGTGGTAATACCATGATCATTATAACGATCTCCAAGTGTGAACAATTTTTCATTTAAGCCAATTAACACAGATAAAGGCTTCATCGTCGACCCTAGTAAAACAACCGAAGAAGGATGATCGCCACCACCTGGACGATTGACAGATCGAATAGCGCCATTCATATAGTAAGGCTCTATATTTTTCCATTCACTTTCAGTACGTGTATCTTTACTCCAAATATTACTATCATAATCAGGCATACTTGCCATAGTAACCACTTTACCTGTATCTATTTCCATGGCTACTGCATATCCTGTTACAGCATTAGGAGCACTAACTCCGCGTGTGCCTGAATAACGTATTTTGGCTGTATGCTCTGTAATCGCTTTTTCAGTAGCTACTTGTATCTCTTTATTGATTGTTAATACCAGATCAGACCCTTTAACAGGTGGAATCAGCTCTGTCGGTCCAGAAGCCATATTTTTGGGATTGATTGGCACTCTACGATAACCACTTTTTCCTCTGAGTTCATCTTGATATAACAGTTCCAATCCGTCAAAACCTACATTTTCGATAGCCGAATATTTCATGGCAGGATCTTCACTTGAATTACGCTGAATATTTTTGTATTTATTTCTACTCATTGAGGAGACAAATGGTCGCAAATACCCTACAGTCTGGACAGCCACTGTATCTGTATCATAGTGCCTAATGTTTTCTTCTACAATTTCGATCCCTTTAAATTCATTTCTACGTTCTAGAAAATAAGCAATTTCTTTATTGGATAATCCTGTTTTGATACGTCTTGGAGTATATCCATTTGCTTTGGCATATGTAGTATCCATAGCTTTAAAAATATCAACTGTTGTTAATGCTTTGGTGTTAGGATCACCATATTGATCAAATATTTTTTGTAGCTTTCTAGCTAACTGCTTCGCTTCTTGTGTACGATCTGATCGATTATAATCTTTGTCTAATGTTAAATATAAAGATTGTGTTGGTTCCGAGTACGCAATAGGTTGCATACTTGAATCATAAATGGTTCCGCGTGTTGGTAAAAGAGGAACTTCTTTCACAATATCTCCTTCAGCAACTTTACGTAATTCAGGGCCTTCTACAAATTGAATAATAGCTAATCTGACGACAATAATTGAAAATACAATAAACGTTATAAAGAAAAAGATATTAAGCCGAATCGCAAACTGTTTCCGATTTTTGTCCTGCTCATTTTCATGAGCAGGACTTTTATTAAAATTCATAGATATCCACCTTTTGTAAATGTATTAATCTGTTTATTCTGTTGTCGTTTCTTCTGTAACGGCTTTACCTTTAGGTACTCCATCTAATCCATAGTATTGATCATACGCATCGAAGATTTTTTTAGCGACTGGAGCTGCACTTCGAGAACCAAATCCACCTTCTGGAATCATAACCGCAATCGCCAACTTCGGATTGTTACGAGGAGCAAAAGCAATAAATACTCCGTTATCGACTAATTTGCCATAAATCGATTGCTGAGATGTACCTGTTTTACGAGCCACATCATAACGATAATTTTCAAATACAGGAACTTTACTTCGCATTCCTTGAATAACGGTATTCCAGTATTCATCCGGGAAGTTTACGGTATTTAATACTTCTGGTTGAATTTTTTTCACTACATTACCTTCAGCATCTGTAATTTTACTTACAAATTGAGGTTTGAGACGTTTACCACGATTCGCAAGTGTTGTAGCATATTGCGCTAATTGAAGTGTAGTATAACGTCCTTGCTGTCCAAAAGAAGCATAGGCCATCGCTGCTTGTGTACTACCAGCAGCTTCAATATTCATATACTCTCCACGACCTTCATTTTCGTAAGGAAGTCCGCTTCCAGTAGTCACACCTAGTCCAAATTCTTTCATATATTTGTCCCAAACGTTGACTGATTTCGCACCATGTTTGTTGTACATACGCTTACCAACCATATCGACCATAAAAGCATTAGAAGATTTTTGGATAGCAGTGGTAGGTGTTAAATAATTAAGAACCTCTCCTAATGCATTACGTACACGAGTCTCATGACCTGCTTTACCAAACTCTGCATATCCACGATCTGAGTAACCAGCATAAGGTGTAAATAGTCCTTCTTCCATTCCAATTAATACACTTAACGGTTTGATAACAGAACCCATCAAGACCATCGATGAAGCTCCTTTGCCACGGTATACTTCTCGAATTGTCCCGTTGGCAGAGCGAGATAGAATTTCATTGATCTGGTCTTGGCTAGGGGCATTTCCCCAGATATTTGAATCATAATCTGGCATACTCGCTATAGCGACAACATTCCCTGTTTCCACTTCCATTGCTACTGCATATCCTGTTTGGGCATTAGGTGCATACGCATTCCCACTACTATATGAATGTAAATACGCAAGTTGATCTGTGATCGCCTGCTGAGCAACTAATTGTAGGTTTTTATCAATGGTCATCCATAGATTATTACCTTTAACTGGTGGTGTTAAAGTAGCACGTCCATTTACACGATTGAGTGCATTGATTGGTGTTTTTTTCACACCATTGGTTCCGCGAAGTTCATCTTGATACGTATACTCAAGACCATCTACACCTACTAATTCAGTATCTATATAACGAGATTCTTCATCTGTTAATCGAGCACGATTTTTATATTTATTCATTGAAGTTTTTACACCATAAAATGCTTTAAGATAACCTACTGTCTGTACGGCTAACTGATCTTTACTATACTCACGTACACTTTCTTCCCTTACTTCTATCCCTTGGAATTGATCTTTGTGTTCCAGAAAATAAGCGATCTCACTATTGCTCAAATCTTTTTTAATTCGGCGTGGAGTGAAGCCATAGTTTTTAATATATTTAATATCCATCTCTTTTTCGATTTCTGCGGCTGTCATTTTGCGATCAGGATCACCGTATTTATTAAATACACGCTTGAGATCACCGATAATTTGGTACAATTCTGGCTTGTTTTTATCCAAACGATAATCTTTGCTCAGTGTAAAATATAACGATTGCATCGAAAGAGAATAAGCAACTTTGGTTCCTGTCGCATCGTAAATATTACCCCGCGTAGGTACAATTGGGGTGATATCGTTTGCAACATAAGCTTCTTTTTCTTTCAACGTAGGGCCTTCTACGAATTGTAAAATAGCCAAACGTACGATAAGCACACTAAAAATAACAAATACAGAGAAAAAGAATATATTCAAACGCACCGAAAATTGCTTACGATGACTGACTTCGAGGTCCTCTGATGATTGATCATTCCACTTTTTCATTCGGGTTGTTGAACCTCCTATGTATTTTGTTCCATATAATGTTGTTCTTTCTTCATTTTAACATATGTTAACGAGATGTAGACTACAAAAAGATAACAAAAAAGCGAGTTCCTCTTTAGAAGGAACCCGCTACTCTACAATTTAGATCAATTACGCTAATTTACTATTTAATTATTACTACTATCTGTTGCTTGATCGGTTGTTTTGGCCTCTGATACTTTTTTCGGAATACCATCTAATCCGTATTCTTGATCATAGGCATCAAAGATTTTGCGAGCTACTGGAGCCGCACTTTGTGCACCAAATCCACCTTCAGGAATTACAACAGCAACTGCCAGCTTCGGATTATCTCGTGGAGCATAAGCGATAAATACACCGTTATCCACTAAATGACCATATACTGATTGCTGCGATGTACCTGTTTTACGAGCATAATCATAAGGGAAACCATCAAATCCAGATACTTTACTCTTCATTCCAGACTTAATTGTCGACCAGTAAGAATCCGGGAAATCGATTTGGTTAACCACTTGTGCTTTTGTTTTCTGTACAATATTACCTTCTGAATCGGTAATTTTGCTCACCAATTGAGGTTTAAGACGTGTGCCTTTGTTCGCTAGTGTTGCTACATATTGCGCTAATTGCAGTGTAGTATACTTCCCTTGTTGTCCAAATGAAGCATATGCCATTGCTGCTTGCGCACTACCAGCAGCTTTAAGATTCATATATTCGCCTGAGCCATCACTTTCATAAGGAAGTCCACTTTTCGTAGATACGCCCAGACCAAATTCTTTCATATATTTATCCCATACATTAATAGATTCGCCACCGTATTTGGTATACAGCTTTTTACCCACCATATCGACCATAAATGCATTCGATGAATGTTCGATGGCAGTAGAAGGAGTCAAATAACCGTAGACGTGATTGCTAGAGTTACGTACTTTGGATTCGTATCCTGCTTTACCAAACTGAGCAAATCCAATATCTTGATAACCACTATAAGGTGTGAACAATCCTTCTTTCAATCCTACCAGAACACTTAACGGCTTAATAACCGAACCCATTAACACCATTGAAGAAGCATGTCCTTCGCGATACACTTCACGAATCGCTCCGTTAGCATAGTAATGCTGAATATCTTTATATTTGTCGTCCGTCATACTTTCCCATACATTGGAATCATAATCAGGCATACTTGCCATAGCGACAATATTTCCGGTATCCACTTCCATCGCTACTGCATATCCTGTTTGGGCATTAGGCGCGTAAGAGGAACCACTGCGATAAGAGTGAAGGAACGACAATTGATCGGTAATCGCTTGTTGCGTTGTTTTTTGTACATTTTTATCAATGGTCATCCATACGTTATTGCCTTTTTCAGGGGCAGTCAGTTCAGTACGACCACTTGCAATATTCATCGCATTCACAGGCGTTGTTTTGAGACCATTTTTACCACGTAGATCATCTTGATACGCATATTCTATACCATCTACACCGACAAATTCGGTATCGAGATATTTTTCTTGAGGATCTTCTAATCTCGCTTTGTTTTTATAATGATCCATCGTATTACGAACACCGGCAAAAGAAGACAAGTAACCGACGGTCTGCACAGCGACACGATCGGTATCATAATGTCGAACACTTTCCTCTACAATCTCAATTCCCGGGAATTGATCTTTATGTTCAAGGAAATAAGCGATCTCTTCATTAGTCAAATCTTTTTTGATCCGGCGCGGCGTATAACCGAAGTTTTTGCGATACGTAATATCCATCGCTTCGATGATCTGATCTGCGGTCATCGTTTCATCTTTATTACCGTATTGATTGAATACCTTTTTGAGCTTACTCACAATGCCATATAATTCGTCTTTATTTTTTGCTAAAGAATAGTTTTTTTCCAAAGTAAAATATAAAGACTGGGACGACGTAGAATAAGCAATTTTTTCACCGGATGCATCCATAATATTGCCACGGATCGGTGGAATAGGCGTACTTTTACTCGAAATACTTGCTTCTTTTTCTTTCAACGTTGGACCTTCTACGAACTGCAATACCGCCAGACGAACAATTAAGACACTAAAAATGATAAAAGTCGCAAAGAAAAACACATTCAGCCGAATCGAAAACTGACGTTGGTTTTTCAACTCGCGCTTTGACGGATCGTCCATACCCGATTTATTCATGTTGTAACATTTCCCTTTCTCTTACGGCACTACATGATGCCTGTCATTCTGTACATCAACTATAAAACGAGGCGACATTTGAACTTTTTTTATCATACCACAGACAACCTGCTGTTGAATATTTTCGCTCTTTTACAACACACTTTGCTCAATATGAGTCTCTGCGAATTTGGGCGGATTAAACCAATCGCCTGCGGAAGCCCATGTTGGATCAAGAGGAACCCATTGTGCTGAATCCGGTAAATACACTTGATTCCACGCATGAGGACCATAACCACCTTGTCCATTATAACCAAGACCTGTAACCACTCTTACATCAATTCCTTGAGAACGTGCCATTACAGCATACAACCGAGCATAATCAATACATACCCCTTTGCGAGTAGCAAATGTTTCTTCAGGATTTTGTTCATGCCAGATTCCACGTTGCTCATAATTTTCGACTTTACTATAATCATAAGTCACCCGTGAGCCTACCCATTCATATAACAAACGAGCTTTGCTTTCTGTGCTTGTTCCTTTGGCTACAATCGCTGCTGCCGCATCTTCAATATCAGACGGAATGCTACGATCAACGACATCATATTTGCGTTGAAAAATACCGGTTAACTCTTTCTCCACTGCACTGGTGAACACAGGTAATGTATCAGCTACAAAAGAACCGGTTAACGGCTTAATCACAGTGGATACACTTTGCCGATACAACGCAGAACCTTCTACATATGAAGTTACAGTTGTACTTGGATAAAGACTGACCACGATAAATAAAATCAAAATAACCATAATAGATCGAACTGCTCCGTTAAGCAGTCCTATACCTCCACCTGCTAAACGATTCAGCCATGAAGAACGCTTAGGTTCTCCCCCCATAGAGCCGCGGCTCCATTTTTCCGGTAAAAGCAAGACGGTTAGCAATGAAAAAGCGATACTGGCTACTACATAACTCAAAACAAATAACACAATAAAACGTAACAACGAAAATTCAGAGATTAAATAAATCGCTGAGTAATACATTTCACGCCACCATTCCAATTGACCTTCCGGTGTCACAGAAGATACGCTTTGCGCCCAGGACTGCACATAAGGAGAAGCCCACAACGCAAAAGGAGCAGCTAATACAAGTGCTAACACGGTTAACAATGTACGTCCAGCCCATGAGATCAATCGCCCTGCTGAACGTACTGCACCATGACGTATTCCTTGAATAATAGAGAATACTATAATGACATATATTAAAACCGATACTGGACTGCTATCGAAAAACGTGGACAATTCATTCATCGTCATACAGGTCCCCCTACATTTTGATCATGCTATTTAAGAAGGGTTACCTGATGTGCCAGCGTTCGATTTGGCTTCTTCTATGAAAGATTTCATCGTTCCCTTCACATCCCATTCACCCAAAGACACCCCGCGGAAAGTAACACTTACTGTGTTTTTGCCTGGCGTTCCTAATACTTCAAGATTGGTGGTGCGAATCGTATACGTACCATCTTGATTTTTTTCAAATTTGGCATCAGCAGCTTCTTTTTTCATCACTTCTGTTGCTTCTTGCTGTAAGGCTGAAAGGGTCTGCTCGGTTACACCGGATACTGTATCTTTAATTTGATCCATAGAAATCCCACTATATATGAACAAAGCAACAGCAATAATAATCACGATCAACCATTTGATTACCGTTTTGACCAGATTAATCACTAGAAATAGTATAATTAAGGCAACCAGAATGATTAGCCAATTTTGTTTGAAAAACTCGCTCCACACTTGCCAATCCATAGCTTCAACCTCCAACTTTCATTTTTCATGATGAATGCATTTGTGTAATAATACATACCCTACTCTATAACCTTTGTTCATTATACAAGATGTATAGATGATATGTCAGCAAACGCTCTAGATCGCTTTATTTCGTAAGCTATCTTTTGATATATTACAATAATTGGAAGGATATGATACGATGCATATTATTGTGGAAGGCAAAAATGATCGCAGTCGCTTACGCCGCTTATTAAAGGAAGAAGTACACATAGAATGTACATTTGGAACACTCAATGCTTTGAAATTAGAAAAGCTACGCAAACAAATCGGACATGATGAAGTGTATTTATTTATGGACAATGATCCTGCTGGCAAAAAAATTCGTGGTGTATTGCGCGATACGTTTCCCGATGCTATTCATATGTACACAAGACGTGGTTATGCTGGTGTTGAAGGCACCCCTGATGAATATCTTGTCGCTCAATTAGAAAAAGCAGGCTTGGAAGAGTATATTATTTACCCAATCATATATTAAAAGAACACCACATAGAGTTGTCTCTCCTGTGGTGTTCTTTTTTTGTCATTGTATAGTTAGAAGCTTATCCTTTATGAACGGTATCGATAATCATCATAATAAAACTAATCGTCAGATAGTTAATCGAAAAAATAAACGCCGTTTTCGCCCACTTGTCATTGTCTTGTTTTCTAAATCCGGCTACTGCCATCCCGAACCACAATACAGACAACACCAGCGATACGATCATAAAAATAATACCTGTATAGTTGTACATATACATCAAAATAGGAATAGGAATTAACAAAGCAATATACGGAAGCATTTGATACTTTGTGCGTTGGATTCCTTTAACGACTGGCAAAAGAGGGTAACCTGCTGCTCGATATTCTTCTACTCGACGAATGCCGAGTGCCCAGAAGTGTGGTGGTTGCCATAGGAATAGCATAGCAAATAATAACCACGCGCCTAGATCCACATGATTGGTAACTGCTACATATCCAATAACCGGTGGCATCGCTCCTGATATCCCGCCAAGTGATGTACTCCATGTAGATGAGCGTTTTAACCACAGTGTATAGATGATCACATAAACAAACATCCCAAGCACACCAAATGCCGCTGCAAGCAGACCTGAAAATAATGTCAGTACCGTCAATCCGAGTATACCTAATATGATGGCATACCAGAGTACAATATAAGGTGAGATACGACGTGTTGCTAATACACGATCTTGTGTGCGTATCATTTTGGTATCCAGCTCACGATCAAAATAATTGTTAAACACACATGAAGAGGCCATCACCAACATCGTACCTAGCAATGTCCATAACAAATGGATGTAATCTACATTCCAACCAGAAGCGAGCCAAAATCCACCGAAGGTCGCAATCAGATTCGATCTCAAAATCCCTGGCTTGGCAAGCGTCACAAAATCTCTCCAAGTCACCGGTTGATCTGAAGGCGAAGGTTCGGTAGAGGATGTTGTGGAATCCGAAGAAGTCTGATAACTGATTTGTTTATCCACGCTGATAAGTTCCTCCCTAGCGCTTAACTCTATAAGCGCAATATCTTGTAGTACCTTTAACATCATTTTTGCAAACCATACAATCTTTCTTTAAAATAGGGTCACATGCCCTGCCGAATACACCATAGGTACTATTCACTTTATCATACCTATTATAAAAAGTCTTTTGGATTCATCGTTGTCATATCGCCGTTTATGACAATTTATTGACAGACTGTGTCATGGTTAAAAGATTCATCTTTTTGCAATTGGTTTATCATAATCTGAACAGGCAATTATTACGTATATCATGTAAAATAGCTATAATCCATTTGCTAATGTTGCCGATATCAATAAAGTATAGAGCTTTTTTATTACATCAGAAGATGTCGCGCTTTTACTGCCAAGCGCTAAAGGAGAGAAATTGTAATGGATACTGCCACCCATTTTGCTATGGGATTTGGACTTGCTGGACTTGCTTATGTGGATCCTGTGGTCGCTTCTGATCCAAGATTGGCTATTGCTGTAATGGTAGCTACGATTGTAGGTTCACAAGCACCGGATTTTGATACGATTTTGAGATTTAAAGATAATGCAACCTATATACGCAATCACAGAGGAATGTCACACTCTCTTCCTTTTATGGCGTTATGGATATTGTTGATTGGTGTAGGTACATCGATGTTGATTCATCCAGCCGGCATATGGCATGTGCTGTTATGGACAGCTATTGCTGTGATGGTGCATGTGTTTACCGATCTATTTAATACGTATGGGACACAAGCGGTCAGACCGTTTAGCGATAAGTGGATATCATGGAATATTATTAACATTTTTGATCCGTTTATCTTCAGTACTCATATTCTTGCTTTATTATTGTGGATTACAGGTCTAGTCGCACCTGCTCCATTATTTATTACCCTTTATGTAGTGATTGCACTCTATTATGTATGGCGTACTGTAACTCATTTTGTTCTGACGAAAAAAGTAGAAGAACTGGATATCGAAAATGGTCGTTCTCCTGAACCTGATGGACATTATGTATTGATTCCAACGATCTCACTGCGTCGCTGGCATGTGGTTCATGCTAAAAAAGATGGTAGTTATCGAATGGGATGGTACAGTCCAGATCGGTTAATCTGGGCAGACTATATTGAATCTATGGATCACCCGGCGATTGAAGCTTCTCGCAAACATCGCGATATTCGTGCATTGCTTTATTTTTCATCGTACACGGTCTCAGAAGTAGAAGAGACATCTACCGGTTATATTGTTCGTTGGGCAGATGTTCGTTATCGCCATCGTCGTCAATATCCTTTCGTAGGTGTAGTGGTGATGGATCACAATTACAATGCGATTGATTCTTATGTAGGTTGGTTAAGCCCTGACAAAATGAATGATCGCTTAGGTCTACATGTAGGCTAACTTCTATAACTAAATGATACCAATGCAAAAGAACCTCTAATCTATCTAGATATACAGCAGTAATGCTGAATATGACTAGACTCTGATTAGAGGTTCTTTATTTATTGTTTATAACTTCGATTTATTTGCTAAATAATTGCTCTGCATCTTCCAAAGCCATTTGTTGTCCTAAAGAAGAATAATCAAGCCACTTTTGTCCATCCAATACATATACGTGTTTATTTTTAACAGCTTTAAGGTTTAGCCATAACGGATTTTTTTCCAATTCGTCAAAATTCGTTTGTGCATCATTTCCTTTGCTAATAATAACGAAGATCGCATCTGCATCAAAATCAGGCAACACTTCTTTGGAAATGACTTCATATGGCTCGTCTTTTGAAAGTTGATCTAATCCATTTGCCATCTTCAGCTTCAAATCTTCAAACATAATCGGCCCTAGCGGACGCGTTGTACTCATCACACGTAATTCTTTAGGTGTCATTCGAATCGCCATCACTTTAGCGTCTGCTCCTAATTTGGTATGAATCAATGTGCTGACTTGCGCTGCTTTGATATCGTATTGTGCAATAAATGTATCGGCTTCTTTTTCAAGCCCTACATGTGTTGATATTTCTTTAAGCTGATCTTGCCATGTTCCTTGATCCATATCGATCACAATCGTAGGTGCAATTTGCTCAAATTTGGCAATATCTTTACCGGAATATTCTTTATCGATATAGATAACATCTGGTTGCAGAGCAAGCAATGCTTCCATATCAGGATCAGTCACAACTCCTAATTTGGTTGTTCCTTTGAGACGATCTGCTACATGTGGTAAAAAGTCTTTAACATCGCCACCGATAACAGAACCAGCCGGTTGGATACCCAATGCCAGCAAATTATTTGTAATATGGATCGACATAGAAGCAATTTTGGCTTTGGCATCATGTACGATAACCCCATTTTCTTCTTTGACCATACTGGAAGAAGATTCAGAAGCAGATGAAGACGTGGTGGAAGCCGCTGGTTGTGCACACGCTGATAACAAGATCATAATGGCTATAAAGACACTGGTTACTAAACTATTTTTGATATTCATACGGTATTTCCTCCAAGATGTGTATTCAGTCATTAATGGTTAAAATCATTTTTTTCATTAGACTGTTTTCTTAAATAAAATGTAAATAAAATAAGGTCCACCAATTAATGCTACAACTACGCCTGCCGGTACAAAATTCGGTTGGAAAATGGAGCGTCCGATCGTATCAGCACTTAGCATAATAATCATTCCGATCATCGCGGCTACAGGTATCATATATTGATGGCGAGCGCCTACTAATTGTCTTGCAATATGCGGAGCAATTAAGCCGATAAATCCAATCGAACCCACCATAGACACACTAGCACAAGCTAATCCGACAGCTAATAATAGCAACACCAATCGGCTTTTCGTAGTGGAATTACCTAGACTTGTCGTAATCTCATCTCCCAGTACAAACATATCTAGCGTTCTAGAAAGTAGATATACCCAGGGAACCAGAATGATGATCCATGGAAGTAAAGACCATACATGAATCCAATCTCGCCCCCATACACTTCCAGCTAACCATGTTGCTGCAAAAGCATATGTATCTGGATCTAATTTCAAAGACAGCAACAAAGTAATTGCACTGATCCCTGCTGCTACAGCGATTCCTACAAGAATCAAGCGAATAGGAAGCAATCCCCGCTGTCTGTCATACGATAACATAAAGATGATACAAGCAATCAATACACCGCCGCCAAAGGTAAATAAAGGAATCAGCAAGGCGATAGAACCTTCCATCGTTCGAAAAAAGGAAACAAAAATGATCAATCCAAATCCTGCTCCAGCATTAATTCCTAATATACCCGGATCAGCAAGTGAATTACGAGATACCCCTTGTAGAACAGCTCCGGCAACCCCCAGACCCATTCCTGCTAAAATAGTAATTACTATGCGAGGTAGGCGATACTGAAACATAATAAGATTTTCAATCTTAGAACCTTGCCCTAACCATGTCCACATCACACGTAGTGGCGATAATCGGATCGAGCCTGTATTAAGACTAATCAATACGATCATCATAGCTACAACGACCATAACGATCATCATCCAGAGTGCCCGACGTTGTTTGCGATCCTGCAACTGTTGAATATCCATCGTTATAATCCCCTTCCTTCTTTACGTGCTAAATAAAGAAAGAATGGCACCCCAACTAGCGCGACCATAGCACCAATCGCAAACTCTTGCGGTGGACTAACCATTCGTGAAGCAAAGTCAGCCCATACTAATAAAATAGCGCCTAACAATGCGGAGAACGGAATCACTACCCGGTAATCAACACCGATCCAGCGTCTAGTAATATGAGGAATGACCAATCCTACAAAACTGATTGAACCTGCAACTGCTACAGAAGCACCAGCTAATATTACCGCTGCTATCATTGCCAATACTTTTACCGATTTTGTACGAATGCCTAGATTCACAGCCGTCTCATCACCTAAAGCTAGGAAACTGATCGAACGTCCCATAGTAATAATCCAGATGATAATCACGACCACAATAGGAATCAATAGATGAAGATGTTCCCATGTCACACCTGATACACCACCTGCATACCAGAAAGCCAGATCTTGACTCAAGCCAAAATAAAGTGCAATCCCTGTACTTAATGAATGCAACATCGCTGCAATCACAGCCCCGGCAACCGTTAATTTCAAAGAATTTAGACCACCTGGAGTAAATGATGCTAACACTACAATGAGTAAGGTAGTGAGTGCTGCGCCTACAAACGATAACAACATCAGATACGAATAAGCTAATTGAGGTAAAAAGGCAAAACATAATGCTACGACAAAAGCCGCTCCAGCATTCACACCAAGTATCCCTGTGTCTGCCATAGGATTACGGGTTACCCCTTGCATCAAAGCACCGGCAACAGCAAATGCCATACCTGTAAAAACAGCCCCCAACACACGTGGTAATCGAATATCATATACAATTTGATGTGCCGTCACCGTAGAATCGTAATGAAATACAGCATCCCAGACAGTCGCGATCGGTAATGATTTGGCTCCATAAGAAACAGCCATAAATATCGATAGCACCAAAATAATCAGTGCAACTAGAAACAAGCCACTCACTTGTATACTTTTTATTCTATTCATAGTTGTATCTGTAAAAACCTCCTATACCTGTCCATCATCTCTATTCAGGCGGTAACACTTTCTTATTTCAACACAATTGAGAATAATAATCAATTAGAATTTAAAAAAGCCTGCACATCGATATTTCTACCGAAAGTACAGGCTTTTACAAGTATTACTTTATCTGTCTATTCAAATATATTGAATTTCATTTCAGAATGAGACTTGACCCTTATAGTCTGCTCAGGCACAATAGAAAGTAGTTATTATTCAAGCATGTGTCCGCATGATCGGACCATATCATTCAGGAGGCTATCCATCATGAGTAAAGGTCTTTCGCTGTGGTTTGCCGTCTCTTCTATTGTGTTGTTAATGTTTTGTGCAATCGCTATCTCTTATTCTGCATGGTTAGCCATATTGCTAGGTGTCGTGGCTATCGGTAATATCGGTTGGGGATTTGTAACCAAAGCCAAACGTCAACGTCAAGCAGGAACACCTACTGTCTAGCATATAGCTATCTTTATTGTAAATTAACGTTGAGCAGGTAAAAAGCCCATCCGTTCTTTTACAGCTATCAATGTTTTCTCCGCTACGGCTTGTGCATTTTCAGCACCCTGGCGGAGAACTTGATGAACTTCTCCAGATTCACGAATATCGCGATAACGTTGTTGCAATGGTTCTAGACCTGCAACGACCACCTCTGCTAATTCTTTTTTAAATCCACCGTACATTTGTCCTTCATATTTAGCTGTTATTTCATCCAAACTAAGTCCTGAAAATTGAGAATAAATACTCATCAAATTACTGATCTCCGGCTTGTTCTGCGGATCATACATCACTTCTCGTCCTGAATCTGTAGTAGCGCGACTTAACTTTTTGCGAATCACATCAGGTGGATCAAGTAATGCGATAAAGCTACCTACATTTGGATTACTTTTACTCATTTTTTTCGTACCATCATCCAGTGACATAATACGTGCGCCTACTTTTGGAATAAACGGTTCTGGCACTGTAAAATAGTCTCCAAAACGATGATTAAATCGTCCTGCTAGATCGCGTGTTAATTCCAAATGTTGTTTCTGATCGTCACCTACAGGAACCAGATCGGCATTGTATAACAAAATATCTGCTGCCATTAATGCTGGGTATACAAATAATCCTGCACCTACCGAATCTTTACCTTCGGATTTATCTTTGAACTGAGTCATCCGTTCCAACTCGCCCATCGCTGCAAGTGTGGTCATAATCCATCCCAGTTCTGCGTGTTGAGGAACATGTGATTGTAAGAAAATATTTGCTTTTACCGGATCAAGCCCTGCTGCTAAGTATAATGCTGCTACTGATTCTGAAGCTTCGCGTAATGCTGCTGGTTCTTGAGCGACTGTAATCGCGTGCAGATCTACTACCATAAAGTAACTATTATAGTCTTCTTGTAGTGCGACAAAGTTTTTCATTGCACCGATATAGTTACCAATAGTTAACAAACCACTTGGTTGAATACCTGATAATACCGTTTTCATGTATTGTTCCTCCTTATTTTAGAAAACAAAAAAAGCCCACATCCTGCAAGGGACGTGTGACCGTGGTGCCACCCTTATTCATCAAAATAATATAGTCGTATATGGATATACTCTATAAGCATTATTTTAATCTTGAATGTGTTCAGATAACGGCGAACCACCGACCTACCTACTACAGACCCATCCTCATGTTATCTCAGATGTCCGGTTCAGCACAGCACTCCAGAGTCCATTCGGCAAAAGTTCTCCGCTGATTCGCATCATCCATCAGCTTTCTGAAGAAGCTCTTTTTGCGTACTACTCTCTGTCATCGTATTCTTAGATCTCATCATAATTGGCAAATGTGACATTGTCAAATCCCAATTTCGCTCAAAATCTGTTATCATGGATGTATATTTCGATGCAGAAAGAGGGAGCAGCGCCATGAAAGTAACCAAAGGAACATGGAACGGTTATGACACGTATATTTTGAAAAGTCAGCAGTTAGAAGTTACATTGCTGCCAAGACTCGGTAACAATGTAATCGGCATTCGCGACTTGCAAGAAAATCGTGAGATTTTGCGCCGCCCGGAAGAAAGTGATCTTGATTTTTATTTGCAAAAACCGTATCACTTTGGCATGCCTATGCTGATGCCACCTGGACGAATCCGTCGTGGACATTTCGAATATAGTGGAACAACGTATCAATTTGATCAAAATACAGCCAACGACAATCATATTCATGGATTGCACCGTACCCAAGCATGGCGTGTATCCGATATTGATGAGAATGATGAAGGTTGCACCATTACAACTGAATTATTAACAGCAGACGATCCGAACTGGATGCGTCAATACCCGATTCCACTTCGTTTAGAGATGACATTACAATTACAAGGTACTTCACTCATGCAACGTATGAAAATAACCAATTTGGGTGATACATCTGCTCCATTTGGATTCGGTCTACATACGTGGTTCTTATTAGATGGTGAACCACAGCGTTGGACATTAAAGATTCCAGTTAGCGACCAGTTGTTGCAAGATGCCGAACAGATTCCTACGGGCGAAGTAGCACCTTTGGATGAATGGGAAGAATTAAATACAGGTATGAATATGGCAAATCGGAACTGGGATAATTTACTTCGAATCGGTGATAAGCGACCGGTCAGTGCAGAATTAACTCGTGATGATGGTTATGGTATTCGTTATTCTGCTGATCCTGATTATTTCAAATATTGGGTACTGTATACCAAAGGCGAAAGTGATCAGTATCTATGTATTGAGCCTTATACCACATTGCCAGATGCAGCCAATTCTACACATTCGCAAGACTTCACAGGCTTAATTGATGTTGCTCCTGAACAGCCTGTTGAATTTAGTCTCCAGATTGATGTGATTGAAAAGTACACTCAACTGAAATAAAAGTAAGCTACTGTGATGAGATAAATGATTTTACAATTCTTTATTATAACGAGCATAACGAAAAAACGTGCAGATTACTTATCGCTAGATAAGTATCTACACGCCTAGGTGACTCTTATCGGAGTCATCTTTTTTCGTGTTGCTATTATATTGCTATTCCTTCTTATAAAGATTCATCGAATATATAGTGACGTGCAGATTCACGTCGTACTTCTGTAGAGTTCTATAACATATATAAGGTATGAGTGCAGTAAACATGATGATCTAAATAAAGCTCGGAATATCTTGCTGTAAGCTTGCTTCGTCGATATTAGGACAACTCTGATTGTACTTCGCTGTATGTAGCTCTTGGATAGCGAATCATGTGGTTAGCCATATTGTAGTTAGATTCAATCGTAGTATCGACCGCAATCATTCCTTTACGAATAGCAAATTCGTAACTGATTTCCCCATGCGTCCAATGATTTTTGAATTTTAGCGATTCAATTGCCATTTGTCGAAACGATTTGATCTGAATACTGCTTAACCCTTCTTCTGGCCCGTTCCACTCCCCATTTCTTCCTGCGATCGGGTTGTGTTTAATACCGAATTTACCAACGGTGTTGTTACGGATCTGAATAAATACAGTACCCGAATCCAAATTGGTCAATTCATTTTCAAGCTCCTTGAACACGATGTCGAGTTGTCTCGCTAGAGAAACTAGATCGTTCTTAGGCATTTTTTCCCCTTCCTCTCTCTAAAACACTTGTTAATGTAGGACTTCTGACTCATTATAGTGCCAATTTAAAGTCTGATCAATACTATTTTTAACAATTAGGTACTTTTTACTACTATTCGACAAAAATCGATTATTATTCCTATATTTACCTACGATTTTATTCACTATTTAACGGAATAATTGGATTTTACTAGGTTGATATGATTTAAATAAAAAAAGATATTCACTGCATTCTTTTCGATCAAGAACACAACGTGAATATCTTTTTTTATTTATTTTATGCTTATTATTGATTATCTATGCTAGTCTAGCAGATTACTTGTTGACTTGTTCAGCAGTCATATTCATAAATAACTCGACATCAGCAATACTTACATTCATCGCATTTTGCCAGAAGTCCGGTTGAGTTAGATCTACACCTAAATGTTTTTGTGCTAACTCTTCTACGCTCATACGTCCTGTATCTTGCAATAGTGCATCATATTTCGCAGCAAAGCTTGCTCCTTCTTGCTGAGCTAGTGCATAGATCCCTGTACTGAACATATATCCAAATGTATACGGATAATTGTAGAAAGGTACCCCTGTAATATAAAAATGAAGCTTCGATGCCCAGAAATGTGGATGATATGAAGACAATGTATCACAATAGGCTTCACGTTGTGCTTCTTCCATCAAGCGATTAAGTTCATCTGTACTTACTGTACCACTACGACGTTGCTCGTAAAAACGTGTCTCAAATAAGAAACGTGAATGAATATTCATAAAAAATGCGATACTACGTTGAATTTTATCTTCTAACAAAGACACTTTTTCCTCTTCATTTTGAGCTTGTTTTACTAGAGAATCAGCTACGATCATTTCAGCAAATGTAGAAGCTGTCTCGGCAACATTCATCGCATACCCCTGGCTAAATGCAGGCAGATCGTTCATCACATGTTGATGATATCCATGTCCTAGCTCATGCGCTAACGTCGACACATTGGATGCTGTGCCACTGTAAGTCATAAAGATACGTGTTTCTTTACTTAATGGTAAAGACGTGCAGAACCCGCCTGGACGCTTGCCAGCACGATCTTCAGCTTCGATCCAGCGTTGATTAAAAGCATGTTCTGCAAAATCAGCCATTTCAGGATTGAATTTGCGGAATTGATCAACAATAATTTTGGCAGCATCATCATAATCGACATGACTATCTACCGTACTGATTGGTGCATCTACATCATTCCAGCTTAATTGATCAACACCTAGAATTTGCGCTTTGCGTTTTAGATAATCGACAAACACCGGTTTATTTTGCACAATTACATTCCACATTGCCGATAACGTTTGGTCAGACATCCGGTTAATCGCTAGCGGTTCTTTTAACACTTGTTCCCAACCACGACGTTCATATAATTTCAAGCGGAAGCCGGCAAGATGATTAAGCGTATCGGCGCAATAATCTTCGGCATTGCCCCATGCTTCTTCCCATTTGCGAAACATCTCTTCGCGTACTTCACGATTGGTATCATTCATTTTATTAGCTGCCTGACCTGCGGATAACATCACTGTTTTGCCATCTTGTTCAAACGGAATCTGGATATGGCTTACAATCGTATCATATAATTTACTCCAACCATGATAACCATCCACACCAAGATCTAACGCCAATCCTTCCAGTTCTGGAGCCATTTTTTCACGTGCTAGTGAACGATTCTCTGTCAGATAAAAAGAAATCGGTGCAATCTCAGGACGACTGACCCATTGCTGGAAGACATCATCTGCTGTTGCAGCTAGTAAGCTATGGAAACGTACAAATACGCCTTGCAGATTAGCGGACATCGTAGAGATTGATGATCCTAGACGATTTGCTTCTTTATCTGTTTGATCTTGAGCTGTCAGACAACCGACAAAAGAAGAGGCTTCACGTAGACGAATACGCGTAGCTTGTAGTTGATCTAACAATCCATCATATTGTTCAGTCTCTGTAACATTTTGAGGTGCTGTCATCGACTCTAATTGTTGATATAATGCTTGAATATCTTGAGATAATGTTTGTAAAAAAGTCTGTAATTGTTCTGAACTGGAACCTCCAGCAAAAATCGTTTCTAAATTCCATGTAGGTTGAATAGGATGGTTCATCATAGCACACCTTTCTGTATCTGCCTGTGAATAGACATATGTTGGAATGATTGATTATTTTGCTTGTAGCTACAAGTATGCCGATTATTGGCTACAATTTCAAATCTATGTATAAATCATAACAAATATAATGCTTGATTTACTGTACCATCGTCAAGTGGGTATAAGTATAGTATACTCTAAATCATCATATTCCAAGATAGGAGGGAAGCTTTATGCAACCACTACAGATCTCAGCAGATACCGCAGTCAAATTGGCGGAAAAGCTGAATGTACCTTTAGAACAACTGATGCATATGCCCAAGCATATCCTGCTTCAAAAAATTGCTGAACTGGCAAAAGAAGACGAAAAAGGCGGCAACGAATAATTATGATTCCTTTTAATCAGACCTGGCCTTACGACATTATTATGAATGATATTTATGTTCATGAATGTCCATTTTGTCAGGCAGAAAATATAATTTTACCACTCAAACCGAAAGAGTTAATTTCGATCCATGAAGGCAAAAAAAAATTACTGGTGTTTCCTTGTTGCAGTAATCGAATCACTTTGTTAGATACCGATTCAGATTATTTGTTAGCAGATACTGTCCTTCGTCACTAAGATTCAAATGTATATGTATAGATATTGTAATAATAGCGGACAACTCTAAAGATCATTAGAGTGCCCGCTATTTGTGATTTATGATTCTTTCATTTCCTCTGGCAAATCCATGTTTTTGGATAACATTTGTTCTCGCAATAGAGCCCATTGTTCACGCGAAGCTCGAATCATCGCTGAGTCTGTAATCCGTTTATCATGAATAACACGCGAAAACCATTTAACCGCTTCGTTAAATTCACCAAGTCGGCGATGTAATTCACCGATCAGATATAATAACTTGGCATCCCCACCACTAACACTTTCAATCTGATACACTTTAATATAAGAATCCAGACAATAGCGTAAAAAGCGAAGTTCTTGCTCTGTTTCGCCACCATAGCGATGAATCCAGGCAATATGTTGAAGAAAGCTTGCTATAATGCGTTCTCGATCCCCGATGGCTTGTGCACACATTAATGCGAATTTGTAAGATTCTAACGCTTGCTCTCTAGTACGATGTCCACCCATATCACGCTTGATCAATCGACTGCCGATCTGCTCCATATACAGTTCACGCTGACGATCTGTTAATGTGGCTTGTGAATTTTCAGTAGATGCAAATCCACAATGCGGGCACATCCGTACAACATAAAAATCAGGATTTTCATGCTGATAATAAGCACAAAAGTCAGAGTCACGTCTGGAAGCTCTTTTCATACTTGGACGAACACGACTTGTTTTGAATTCTTCATCACACTGTGGACAGGTGATTTTTATCGTATATAACGGCTCTAACTCTGTTGTCCCCTCCATCTAACCCACTTCCCCCAAATCAAATTAATGCGTATTTACAAAATGATGAGCCGGTCCTGATAAACGATCTACCACAAATACACGTAATTCGTCTTCAATATTTAGCTCCTTCAAAGCTTCATTCATACAGGCTAACCAGGCATCTGCTTTTTCATCGGTAATCGGAAACGCCATATGACGCGCTCTCATCATCGGATGACCATAAGCTTCAGAGAAAAGCGCCGGCCCTCCGAAAAATTGAGAAAGAAACATATATTGTTTCTCCATCACAGGATTGATATCTTCAGGAAAAAGCGGACCAATTAAAGGATCACGCTGTACTTTAGGATAAAAAGCTTCGACCAAGCGCTTGATTCCATCTGCTTCGCCTAGCAATACATACAAAGATTGATCAAATTTCACTATCGCTCGCCAACTTTCTTTCTATACGTCATGTGTCAAATTATATCATAAAAAAGACGCCAAAGATTTCTTTAGCGTCTTTAATCAATGTATAATATATGAAAAAAATATAATGTAAAATACAAGTGCGGTCTAGGTCAATACATGCTTCGATCTTCTTCACCAGATTGAACAAAAGAAGCACGAATGACGTACACGAATAGACATACGAGAATACCGGCAAGAATGCTTGTAGTCATGTTCATCACTCCATTCTAAGTGTGTACTAACAATCATTGACAATTCCGACGACCATTTATACCTTTATTTTATCATACCTTTTTGCAGAATATAACCCTTTTTGCAAACGCTTTCTTTAACAATTAGATTACAAACTCTTTACAGAAGCCTACATTATGTCGGTTATGTATCAGTCATATGACTAAACATTATGTAACACAAAAAGAAACCAGAAGTCTGCATACCAGATATTGGTTTCTTTTCACTTTATTTTTTTTGTAATGGCAAAATATCTTCTATCATCATTTGCAGATATGCTTTTCTAACTTCTTTCCAATAAGACAATCGGCTAAGTGGATTTTCTGTTTTTTGCTTGTACGCTTCATAATTACTTGTTTGCTTTAATTCTGTTTCACCATTTTGTCTTTCTTTTGAAGGATTAAAATTAAAAACCATAAAAGTTAGTCGATCTTGTGATACACACCATTTGTCAGCAAAATTTTGAATAATCGAATCCATATTTTCCTGTACCATATCTTCTAGCAAATGGGTCACTTGTTGTCCACGATACATATTAGGACTCTGCTCAATACTTCTCCATAAATTCTTCATCAATGTACCTAATTTAACATTATTACGACTCAAGTCTTCAATATAAGTATCAATTTCAGCAGAACGTTTCGGCTCTGGAGCTTCTACCAACAGATGATCATTTTGAGTCGGTACAAAAGATTGAATTAACATCAAAATATACTCATAGTTAATTTCTTCTGTTTTGATCGATTCTAATTCATATTCAATATCGATATCAATCACTTCTGTTTCATCGGAAGCATCAGGTCTAAGTTCTTCTAGCACATTAACATAGTTACCATGAAACTCTTCTATTTCTTCCATCGTTATAGGATAAAGTACACCTAAGTTTGAAAACTCAAAATCACTATATACTTGAATAGATGCAAAAGTGCGATCTAATACTTGATAAGCTTTAGCAAATTGCTTTTTTTGAACGATACTTAATTCAGTTACCGCTTCTGGAGTAACAGCAATCTCTTTTAAGCTTTTTATCGCTTCTAAAAAATCTTGTTGTGCTTCTTCCCATGTTGGTGCTAGAATTTCATTTTCTCCTCCATTGGAGAATAAAACAATAGCATTTCGTACTTCTTCTTCAAAAGTTTTAGGAGTTTGTAATATCACAATTTGACCGTACTGTTTAGCTTTATCAAATAATCGATTAGTACGAGAAAATGCTTGAATCAGATCATGTGCTGCCATAGGCGGGCGATCAATAAATAATGTAGATAAGCAAGGTGCATCAAACCCTGTTAATAAACGATCAACCACAATAACGATATCAAGTTGTTCCGATCGTGCTAGGTATTGATCTTGTTTTCTAGCTAATCGCTCATTCACATTATTATTATACGTTTTCATATTTTCCAACGTATAATTCAGACCAAACATTTCATTATAATCTTGAATACATTCTGCCATTCGTTGCTGATTTTGAATAGAAGCTTCTTCATTTTCAGAAATAGAATACGTAATTGCGATTTTTGGGAAATCAGGCAAAACTTTTTTAGTTTTTTCGCCAATAGTAATATTGGTTTCTTCTGCCTTTACTCTTTTAAATAAATCATAATATTTCTGTGCTTGTGCTATAGAAGAAACCGTCAAAATAGCAGTATATGTTTTACCAACTCCATTAGGAAATCCTAGCTTTTTACGTGATTTATTAACAATAGAATCTATCACTTTAAGCATGTGACGTTCATCTTCATATTTAGATCTAGGAATTCTTTTTTCTTTTTCTATATCAGACATATCATATGGATTTAATTCAGGATATTGTTCTCTTATATATTCATCTAGTGCTTCCTCGGTAATCGTTCTTTGATATTCAATTTGAAAACCAAGTACAGCGTTATCATGAATGGCTTCTTTAACTGTGTATTCGTGTAGTACCTTACCATATAATTGTTCAGTTGTACGTGGTAAATTACCTAGCGCTGCTCTAGCATTTTCTGCAAAAATAGGCGTACCTGTGAATCCGTACCACAAAGAACGATAAAAAAAACGTTCAATTTCAGATTTCTTTTGTGGAGAAATTGCACGATGGCATTCATCTACCACAAAGGCAATACGTAATTGAATGAGTGCTTTATATTTCTTCGTTTCTTCCTGTCCTTCTAAGCGTTTCATGACATGGTTAAGCTTTTGAATTGTTGTAACAACTACTGTGCGTGAATTTGAAAGCAACTTTGCAATTAAATCATCTACATTGTCTGTTTTATCAATAGCTATAACATCATGCTCAGAATAAGAACTGAATGAAGATGTAGTTTGATTATTCAAATCGATACGGTCTACAATAAAAATCGTTTTGTCTAGTGAAGGAATGTGTAACAGGTTTCTAGCTACTTTGTAAGAAGTTAATGTTTTACCAGAACCTGTCGTATGCCAGATATAGCCGGATTGCTGAGCTTTAGAAGCTTCTTTGATCGCTTCTATCGCATGAATCTGATAAGGACGAAGTAAAATCAAAGATTTCTTTTTACTATCGAGTACTGTATATTGTGTGACCATTTTATGAGCTTGAGGAATAGATAATACTTCTTGTGCAAATGTAAGATACTCCGTAACGGGGTCATTATTTTGATCTACCCATGTCGTAAGAAACTGTTCATTAATCTTATTATCCATAGCAGTAGCAATATATCGGGTATCACTACCATTGGAAATCACAAACATCTGTAAAGCAGAAAAAATACCTGTAAATTTCCCTTGAACTAAATAATTCTTGATCTGACGAAAAGCATCCATGTACGGATGAGCACGATTCTTCAATTCAATATGAATCATAGGAAGTCCATTAATCAGTAAAGTCACATCAAATCGACGATCACGATCATTGGAATTTTTTGCAGAACTTTGAAATTGATTAATCACTTCGTAAGAAGACATCCCTCCAGCAATATCCGCCCGATTAATGACTTTAAGACGAATCGTTCCTAATGCTGCATCTTCTCGTTGCACTTGAACTTTAGCTATACCATTTTCTCCAGCCAACCATTTAGAAGCATCATAAAAATTAGCAAAGTTAAGTTGATTCTGTATTTGCCGAAATTCTTGTTCTGTGAGATGTACATCGTTCAAAACGTCTTTGTTGTTACGCTCAAGCTTGTCTCTAAAGTTCGACCATAACTTTTCTTCAGTATTCAAATCTTGCCGATACGTCCATTGAGATTCCCCATTGACTAATTGATTAATCAAACTTTGTTCCATTGCTGATTCTTGAGTAAATTTAATAGCCAGCTGTTCCACCTCATTCGTGAATTGTTCTTTCAAAGAATAGTTATATTATGTATCCTTTGTAAGGATTTTATTTGTTATTATATCACGTATCATAAAGTTACAAATATACATTTTATTGGTTATACTATCGCTTGGGAACGGCGTAAGTTGGGTGATTTAGCCGAAATCAGAACAGGGAAAGCATTTAGCAGTGCTGATTTTAGCAGTACGGGGGAATATTTAGTTATTACTAATAAAAATATTCTAGATGAAACAAATGGTATTATCTCTTCAGGGGATAGAATAAATATTTCTGAAGATACAATTTTAAATAATTATTTATTGATCGGTAACAATATTCTTGTCACTATGGATGGTGTTAATATAGGAAAAACAGGTAAGTATAGTAATGAAAAGGCAGTTTTAGCACAACGAGTTGGACGACTTAATTCAAAGCAATTTGAATTCGTATACCAAATAACTAGTAACGATAAATTTGTATCTCATATGAATAAATTATCCGTTGGTAATGCAATTAAACATATTTCCTTAAAACAAATTTCTGATTATTCATTTTCTACACCGATAAGAGAAGAAGAACAAAATCATATTGGTATATTTTTCAAACAACTAGACAATACGATAGCTCTTCATCAGCGTAAGCTCGATAAGTTAAAGCAGTTAAAACAAGGCTATTTGAAGCAGCTCTTGGATCAGACATTAAGATTTTTAGGTTTTAATGATGAATGGATAGTACAGAAATTAGCAGAAATTACAGACAGTTTTTCTGGAGGTACGCCAACTGCAAATAATAAGCATTATTATAATGGAACTATTCCTTTTATTCGTTCTGGCGAAATTAATTCTGATAAAACTGAACTTTTTATAACTGAAGAAGCTTTAAGTAATTCTTCTGCTAGATTAGTCAATAAAGGAGATATTTTATATGCTTTGTATGGTGCAACTAGTGGAGAGGTTGGAATTGCTAAAATATCAGGTGCTATTAACCAGGCAATTTTAGTTATAAGGCCTAAGTTTGATAATAATTCGTACTTTATTACTCAATGGTTAAAAAAACAAAAAAGAGCAATAATAAGTATCTATTTGCAAGGTGGTCAGGGTAATTTATCGGGTAGTATAATCAAAAACTTAATAATTAATTTACCTACTAAAGAAGAACAAAATAAAATAGGTGAACTATTTATGTACTTTGATAGTATTATCAGTCTACAGCAAGAAAAAATAGAACAACTTATGAAATTAAAAAAAGCGTATTTACAAAAAATGTTTATTTAAAAAGGCGTGAATTACGCCTTTTTATTTTACCAACAATTAATTTCATGTAGCTTAATACAAATTTGATAAATGCCTAACAATCTTCTCATTATCTTGATTCTCAAGTTCTTGGATAATATGAAGATAAGTTTGCTGAGTAGTCGTCATATTCGAGTGTCCTAAACGTCTTGCGACACTAGCTATAGATACGCCTGCAAATAGTAACAAAGAAGCATGAGTATGTCTTAAGCAATGGAGAGAGATCACTGGAACCCTCGCATCTTCGCAATATTTTTTTAAAAGATTGTTTACTGTTGAATTAAATACTCGCTCTCTAATAAATATAGGTTTATCTAAAGGTAATAGATGAATTAATCTAGAAAATTGTGTTACTGTTTGCCAATCTAATTGAATTTTCCGATTAGAAGAATAATTTTTGGTAGGCTGAAAACCACCTGTAGCATCTTTATAATTCCAAGTTTTGTTGATAGAAAGTGTCTGCTGTGAAAAATCAAAATCACTTGGAGTAACAGCTAAAGCTTCTGAAAAACGAATTCCTGTTTTAGCAACCAATAGAATCAGCCAATCTAAAGATAATGATTCAGATAAAGATAATTGTTTTAGGAGAGCATGTAATTCAAATTGATTGAGATACTTTACTTTTTTAGGAGCAGGATCTTTTCCTTTAATCACAACTTTTCTTGTAGGATCTATAGTAATTAATCCCTCATCATGGGCATCTAAAATCGCTCCTTTTATCTGATGATGAAAATCCATTGTGGTCTGTTTCTCATGAGTCAAAGCATAATCATTAAGTAATTTTTGATATGATTTTCTATTTAATTCTTTAAACGTTAATAAAGGAGCCAATTCTAATAATCTTTGATGTGTGATTCGATATTTTTTTAACGTAATAGGGCGTATAGCTCCTACTTTGTATAATTCTGTCCATTCCTTAAAATACTCGTGTAGTAACTTGGATTGTTTAGCATTTTTTTTCATAGAAAAACCTCCGAATAAAATAATAGATGAAATAAATCATCTTTTTTATTATCAAGAGGTTTTTTTATGTTTTCAAACGTTGTATTAGATAAACATTTTTTGTAAATAAGATTTTTTTAGCTTCATAAGTTTTTCTATTTTTTCTTGATGTAGAAACATACTACTACTAAGTTGTTTGAAAAAATTACTTATTTTTATTTGTTCGTCAAGAATAGGCATTGTAACGACGATGTTGTTTAAAATTTCTTGACTCACATTAAAGCGCGTGCTTCCACCAGCTTTACTTTCAATCTGTTTTCTATTTACGCTATTTAGTGAAAGCTCTATAAAGTATGCATCGTAATTATTCTTTTTTTTACCTCGAATTGAGAAACCACTATATAAGGCATATTCATCTTGCAAATATGCCTTTGCCCATCCAACTTCTTCAGCGATTTCAGAAGAACGAACAAAAACTAAATCTCCATTTTCAACTTTGCTTTTTTGTTCTATTTTATCCTCGACCTCAACAGAATTTCTTATTTTTTCATAGATAAATGGCTCTTTTGCAAGAATATCCATTACACTAATCATTTTTCTTCCTTTACCATAATTTTCTTTAGGAGCATTTATACCATTAGAAAAAATCATTAAATTACTCAATTTATTTTGTTTCCATTCATTAGTGAAATCTGAAAATCTCAACTTTTGCTCAAAAATTTGCTTCAAATAGCCTTGTTTTAACTGCTTTAATTTATCGAGCTTACGCTGATGAAGCGTGATAGTATCATCTAATTGTTTGAAAAATTTACCGATGTGCATTTGTTCTTCTATTATAGGAACACTTGATTCAAAGCTTGCATACTCTTGTGCGTTAACTCCAGGTTGTCCTGAACGCTGTGATGTAACTTTTATGAAGTTATCATATCTTGATGTTAAAGTATTTTGAAAAACAAATTCTGAATCAAAATTCTCTTTGATTCTTGCTCTAATTAAAAATCCTGCAAAATAAACCTTTCCATCAGAATCTTGATAACGATAGGTTTTTCCAACACTTGCTCCAGTTCTTGCAAATAAAATATCATCTTTTTTCATTAAGTAATTATCTATATTTGAAAAATCTGCATTAGGAGAAGTTAAATTACTTTGATTAAATAATCTATTCTCATCGTCAATATCAGTTATACGAATATATTTATTTACTCCATCAAAAAAAGTAGCACTTGCATTTAAGCCGTATTCAAAGCTATTTGACATTTCGCTTAACTTACGCCGTTCCCAAGCGTCAGTATAGCCTTTAAAACGTATCTCTGGCGCGCTTTTCTCACTCATCCGCGGAACACCTCTTTAGTTGCTTCAATCAAATCTTTTGTTTCATCTGTCACTGCTAATTCATCAAGCATAGCCAAAAATTCCTGTTCAGCCTTCTTGATTTCAGCATTTAGTTCAACCATTTCTTTTCCAAGTGCTACAAGATCAATCGACTCTTCTTCTACAAATGTATCTACATAACGAGGAATATTTAAGTTGTAATCATTCGCAACAATATCATCAAAACTCGCAAGATGAGCATAACTTGCTTTAGACTCACGTTTAATATATGCATCTAAAATAAGTTGAATATGCTCTGGATCTATTGCATTTTGATTTTTAACTTTTCTAAAATCTTTTGAAGCATCAATAAATAACACATCTTTAGTAGGACGACCTTTTTTCAAAACAATGACTGTTGTTGGGATAGATGTATTGAAGAAAATATTTGCTGGAAGCCCAATAACCGTATCAATAGCACCCATATCTAATAAAATCTTACGGATTTTACCTTCTGCATTTCCTCGGAACAAAACGCCATGTGGTAGAACGATCGCCATCACACCATGATCTTTTAAATGATAAAAACCATGCAATAAAAAAGCAAAATCTGCTTTTGATTTTGGTGCTAATACACCATATGGAGAGAAACGAGCATCTTCTAGAAATCCCTTATCTGCCGACCAATTAGCGGAATATGGCGGATTCATAAGTACGCCATCGAAGTTGGTTGGTTCTTCGGTTGGCCAATCCTGATCCAATGTATCTGCATTGTGTAAATGTTGGTTTGTAATATCTACACCGTGCAAAATCATATTCATACGAGCCAAATTATAAGTAGACGTATTCAACTCTTGACCAAAATATGAAATAGTACCTGGTTCATTAGAATATTTTTTTACATTTAACAATAACGAACCTGATCCCATCGTAGGGTCATATACCGAAAATCCTCTTTGATCTTCTTTGTTGTGTAAAACAATTTGTGTCATAAGCTGAGCAACAGGTTGTGGAGTATAGAACTCTCCTGCTTTTTTTCCAGATTCAGAAGCAAACTGACCGATTAGGTATTCATAAGCATCACCTAATATATCACCTTCATGTCCTGCTATATCCATAGCCGATAATTCTTTCATCACATCGGCAATTGTTTGATTTTGTTTTTGTGGAGTTGATCCTAATTTCTTAGAATACAAATCTACATCTTCAAACAAGTTTTCAAATACTTCGCTAGATTGTTCAATATTTCGGAATCCTTGTGCCAAATCTTCTAGTTGAAATTCTCCATTATGAATAGCATTGACTAAAACAGTAAAAGTTAACTTAGGTGCTATCGTGTATGATGAATCATATTGTAGCTCTTGTAATAGATCTTCTTTGATTTCCTCATCTTGATATGCTTCTTCATATAGCTTTTGAGCGGTTTGTAAGTCTTGAGTAGGTTGTTCTAATAATTCCGCGGCATGGTATAACATTTTGTCTGATAAATATTTATAAAATACCAAGCCTAGTAAGTAACTTTTGTATTCATTTGCATCCATTTTAGAACGCAATATATCTGCTGAGTTCCAAAGTGCTTGATAGAGCGTTTTTGAACTATTTTCTGCCATGTAAGTATCTCCTAATTTCCATAATATAATTTTACTTACGCTGTAAATAAGCGATAGTATCTATACTATTTTATAATAGTTTTACTTCATATGACAGCATTACTATTTATAGATATTTTTAGTTAATTCAAAGTATTAATTTAAATCTTAAAATTGGTTATATTTCTTTAGCAACAAAATTTATTATCATTTATTCTTATAAACATTGTGTTCCGCTCAAGAATTGATTATCATCGAAGGTGAGTATATTTACAAAGGATTTAACGATAAAGGACAAAGGAGCTTTCCAAACTTGAGATACTATGTGCTTGATCGTGGAGATCAATTATCTATCGAACTGAGCGAGCAATTCCATAAGCTTGCTGCCGAACGCGGATTTCAGCTAGATGCTGAATCACCAGAGATCGTCGTATCTATTGGTGGAGACGGAACTATGCTTCATGCGTTTCACACATTTATCGATCATATCCCAGATTTAGCATTTGTCGGTATTCATACCGGACATTTAGGATTTTATGCTGACTGGAAAGCCGATGAATTGGCTGATTTGGTTAATTTTATGGCGGGTGAGTCGTCAACATCAGATCGTCATCCCAAAATTGTCAAATATCCATTAATTGAATTGGATATTCAGACCAAGAGCGGAACAACTCATCATACGGTACTTAACGAATTTACACTCAAAGGGGTAGACGGAACGACAGTTGTCGCTCAAGTCGATATCAACGATGAGATTTTTGAAATGTTCCGTGGTGACGGAATCTGTGTATCTACACCTTCGGGAAGTACTGCGTATAACAAAGCACTTGGTGGCGCTATGGTACATCCAACGATTGAAGCTCTTCAGATCGCTGAGATTGCTTCGATCAACAACCGAATTTATCGTACACTCGGTTCTTCGTTAATGTTACCAAAGCATCATCATTGTGATATTCATTCACGCAAACCACAAAAGCTACAATTGACAATGGATCATTTAAATATGTCATTTGATGATCTGATTTCTATTCGTTGTCAGGTTTCCAAAAAGCAAGTAAGCTTTGCACGTTATCGTCCTTATCCATTTTGGAATCGTGTACGTCAATCATTTCTAGGATAAATAAGAACGGTAATACCATATGACTTTAGCTGTATCTAAAAAAAGCTTCCAAACGCCACTGTGATTGTGGAGTTGGAAGCTTTTTGTGTTGAACGAGGAAATTAAGATTTGGAACTTTCTTCGCTTGGTTTTACGTCTGTCTCGACTTCTGTATGACTTTCTACAGATGAAGGTTGTACAGGCTCTGTAGAAGGCTCTACAGGCTTTTCTGTAACAGGTACTTCTACTGTTTCGACAACAGGTGCTACCGGAGTTGAAGGCACGACTGGAGCAGATGCAGGCACAGCTTTAGAAGCTGCTTTATCCTGCTTGTCTTTTTTAGAATGATTTCCTTGTCCTCTAGACGATTTCTCGGATTTCTCAGACTTTTCTGCTTTTTCTCCATTAGCTGGCTTCGGTGGCTCTGCAACTTCTTTTGTTTTTTGCAATACAAAATAAGCACAACCAAAGTTACAGTATTCATTAATATATTCAGTCAAGCTGGATAAAGAAGTATCTTTACCTGCTTTGGGATGTCCATCACGATAAAATCCTTTGAGACGCAATTGATTATAACCCCAGTCTCCTAGAATATAATCATACCGATCCAATACTTCACTATATCGTTCACGGAATATTTCTGCATTCCAACCATCACGATGCTCTTTAATAATTTCGTATGTTTTACCGCCGATTTGAATCAAGGTTCTCCCGCCTTTCAGCATTTAGACCGTCGAGGTTTCCTTCGACTTCGATGCGGATTGAACCTGTTCATGCGCATGATAGGAACTACGGACAAGCGGACCAGACTCAACATGACTGAATCCACGCTTTAATCCTTCTTCTTTTAAAATTGCAAATTCATCAGGAGTATAATATTTAGCCACATCCAAATGTTTTGGTGAAGGCTGCAAATATTGTCCAATCGTCATAATATCGCAATCCATGGCACGAAGGTCATCCATTGTTTTTAAAATTTCATCCCATTCCTCACCTACACCTAGCATAATACTAGATTTGGTTGGAATCGAAGGTTGTAGTGTTTTGGAGTTACGTAACAATTCCATAGAACGAGGATATTTAGCTCTTGCACGAACACGATCAGACATCCGTTCCACTGTTTCAATATTATGATTTAGAATATCCGGTTTAGCATCCATAACAATTTTTAGTGAATCAATATCTCCCATAAAGTCAGGGATCAATACTTCCACACTACAAAGTGGTAAACGCTTGCGAACTGCACGAATCGTTTCCGCAAAAATATGTGCTCCGCCATCTTTCAGATCATCACGGGCTACACTTGTAATTACACAATGTTGAAGCCCCATATTTTCAGCCGCTTCCGCAACCCTTTCTGGCTCTTGCAAATCAAGCTCCGTAGGCATCCCCGTATTGACTGCACAAAAACGACAAGCACGTGTACAAATATCTCCCAAAATCATAAAAGTAGCTGTACGATTCGCCCAGCACTCATAAATGTTAGGACAGCGTGCTTCCTCGCAGACGGTATGAAGAGTTTTGGAACGCATCATACTTTTAATTTCCTGATAGTTACTGTCATTGGTCATCTTGATTTTGATCCATTCAGGTTTCGGTTGTTTGGCTTTAGTGGACAAGATAGTTGACCTTCCTTCCTCGGGTGTAATTGGCTTTCAGGATGTTACAATCTTTTGGGATTTATTATAGCACGAATTAATGCATACCGAAATATTAGGCTTTCCTACTATACTTTATTCGTTTACACTAAATACTATTGTAAGGATGTACAGCGATCTATTTGTCTGAACATCCATTAGCTAAAATATAAATATAGTCGCATATACTATGCGGTGATAGAAGAAAGGAATGAGAACATTAATGAACAAAGCTTCATCCAATCAACCTTTAACAGCATCTTCCTTAACCCGTTCCAAACGGTTATGGATTGCTTTGATTTTAGGTTCTTTATCTGCGTTTGCTCCATTATCGATTGATATGTACTTACCTGCTTTGCCTACGCTAGCCGAACATTTGAATACCAATGCTTCGCTGGCACAACTCAGTCTAACTGCTTGCCTGCTCGGTCTAGCATTCGGACAATTACTTGTCGGGCCACTAAGCGATGTAAAAGGTAGACGTGCTCCGCTGATCATCTCATTGATCTTATATACCGTAGCATCGCTGTGCTGTGCATTAACGCAAAGTATCGGTCTACTGATTGTACTACGCTTTATACAAGGCGTGACAGGAGCTGCTGGCATTGTAATCTCGCGTGCTGTAGTACGTGATCTGTACTCAGGACATGAACTCACCAAGTTTTTCTCGCTTCTGATGCTTATTAACGGTGTAGCTCCAATCGCTGCTCCAATTATCGGGGGCGCATTGCTCAAATTTGTACCGTGGCAAGGCATTTTTATTGTTTTAGCGGTTATCGGGGCAGTGATGTTATTTATGGTGTTGTTTGGCTTACCGGAGACATTACCCAATGAACGCAAAGCTTCCGGTGGACTAAGCTCCACACTGCGTACATTTGGACGATTAATCCAAGATCGTCATTTTATCGGCTTCGCTTTATCACAAGCTTTTATTACCGCCGCAATGTTTGCTTATATTGCAGGTTCTCCTTTTGTGGTGCAGAAGATATTCGGTGTATCTGCACAAGGATTTAGTTTGTTTTTTGCTATGAATGGATTAGGCATTGTCATTTTCGCTCAATTAGCAGGTCGTCTATCTGGTAAATATGGCGAATTGGTTATTTTGAAAATCAGTCTAGGGATCGCTTTTACAGCTGCTTTATTGTTATTGATTATTGCGCTGGCTGGTGGTGGACTGTTCCCTATTGCTGCGATGTTATTCTTTGTTGTGTCTTGTGTAGGCTCTGTAGGAGCTACATCGACTTCACTCGCTATGCAAAGTCAGGGCAACGCCGCAGGAAGCGCTTCTGCGCTGTTAGGACTGCTTCCACTTCTATTAGGTGGAGCGGCTTCTCCATTAGTGGGACTCGGTAGTGGGCTGACTGCTGTGCCGATGAGTGTCGTTATTTTGGTGGCCGAAGTGCTCGCTGTACTGTGCTTTATCAGTTTGGTGAAAAGACCCGCAAAAGTATAAACGTTTTCGTTTTTTTTACAAGACTTCTATTGTATAAAGTTTAATTATGATTTACGACATACTAATATAATAGCTAAGACAAAAAAGGAACTTCTCTTTTTAGATGAAGTTCCTTTTTGTTATATTTAATCTTTATAGTAGATCATTAAGATATCCGCTGACGCATCGCTTCAAATAACAGTATCGTCGATGCCATCGCCGCATTTAGCGATTCTGCTTGTCCTTGCATCGGAATCAAAATATGCTGATCCACTAACTGCGATACTTCTGCCGATATGCCTTTACCTTCATTGCCGATCACGATCCAAGCGCCTGCTGTAAAATTAAATTCATAACAAGATTGACTGGCTTGTAACGATGTACTGAGCACTAGATGCCCTTTTTGCTTCGCAACAGGTAACAGTTCACTCAGATCACTTTCAATCACAGGCAAATGAAACAAGGAACCCATCGTCGAACGAATCGTTTTGGGATTATACAGATCAGCGCAACCTTTACCAAGTACAATACCAGTTGCCCCTGCCGCATCACTACTACGAATAATCGTGCCCACATTGCCCGGATCTTGTACATTATCCAGTACCATCACTAGACTATGGTCTATCTCAAGCAAGCGATCTGTGAGCGCATTACGTTTGTATACAATAGCAAAAACAGGCTGTGGCGTTTTGGTATCTGTACATTTGGCAAGTATAGCTTCAGATACCGCAATATACTGAGCTCCACCAGAATAATGAGCGATATCTTCGCGCAACTCAGCAGGAATGCCTTTCTCTGTATCATAGACGATACAATCGATATCCCAATCACTACGAAGAACTTCGCTCACTAAATGAATACCTTCTACAATAAATTTACCCTGCTTATCCCGATGCTTTTTCTCAAGCAATTGCGCCCATTCCTTGACTTTAGCATTCTGGGTCGATAGAATTTCGGTCATTCTTCCAGACCTAATTCCATTTTGAGCAGATCATTTTTTTGTCCAACAATAACCAGAATATCATCCGGTTTGAGACGCTCATCCGGTGAAGGCGCAATATTCATCTGGTTGCCACGTTTGATCGCCATTACATTACAGCTATATCTGACACGAATATTGAGTTCTTTTAGATTCGAACCGATCATCGGCTCAGAAGCTTTCATTTCCACTATGCTGTAATCTTCTGAAATTTCGATATAATCCAGCACATTCGGTGATGTCAAATGATGCGCTACCCGCACACCCATATCACGTTCCGGGAAAATGACTTTGTCTGCACCGATTCGAGTTAATACTTTACCATGCAGTTCATTTTGTGCTTTCACCAGAATCGTTGGAATATCCATTTCTTTAAGAATCAGTGTTGTTAAGATACTCGATTGAATATCTTCTCCAATCGCAACAACGACTACATCAAAGTTACGTAATCCCAATGAACGCAAAGCTTCTTCATCGGTAGAATCAGCTGTTACGGCTTGAGTTACGATTTTGGATACTTCTTGTATACGGTGTTCATCTGAATCGATAGCCAATACGTCAAAGCCCATTTCACTCAATGTTTTGGCAATGCTAGAACCAAAGCGTCCGATACCAATAATGGCATACTGCTTTCTAGGCATATTGTAACCTCCAAGCTTTTCATAAGCATATGCTATATTTCTGATTAAGGAGCCATTTCCAAAAACTGAGCATCTGGATTTTTGTCGATTGCTGTACGCATCGCATACTCATTTTCAAATAGGACAACATGATTGCCTTTTTTATCTTTAACCAGTGTAGAGTTGATACGGAATTTGGAAGCATCTACTTTATCTGTAATAATCCAGCGTGCAAATTGGAAAGGCATCCGTTGCAATTGTACATCTACACCATACTCATTTTTCATCCGATATTCAAATACTTCAAATTGCAGTTGTCCTACTACGCCTAGAATCGTTTCATCAAAGCTAACAGTATTAAATACTTGGATCGTACCTTCTTCTGTTAACTGATCGATTCCTTTTTGGTACTGTTTGTGCTTCAGTGCATTTTTTACAGTCACTTTAGCAAAAATCTCAGGCGAGAACGTAGGCAATTCGTCGAAAATAATATCAGAACCTTGACTTAACGAATCTCCAATACGGAAAATACCTGGATCGAACAAACCTACAATATCGCCAGGATAAGCCGTTTGGACAATATCACGATCCTGTGCCAAAAATTGTTGTGGTTGTGCCAGTTTGATTTCTTTACCTACACGTACATGACGAACACTCATACCACGTTCGAACTTACCGGATACTACACGTAAAAAGGCAATCCGGTCACGGTGAGCTGGATTCATATTCGCTTGAATTTTAAATACATATCCACTGAACTTATCATTCATTGGATCGATCATACCTGCTGTACTACGACGTGGTTCTGGTTTGGGTGCAAGCTCCAAGAAATTTTCTAAGAATGTCTGCACACCGAAGTTATTAACTGCACTACCGAAAAAGATAGGCGTTAATTCACCACGTAATACTTTATCGTAATCAAAAGGATCACCTGCTACATCCAACAACTCAATATCTTGGCAAAGTTGATCATACAAAAACTCGCCAGCCATTTCTTTAATAATTGGATCACGATAATCTTCTACTTTTTGCACTTCAATTGTAGAATGGTCTTTCCCATTAAACAATTCAACCTGTGTTTTCATCCGATCATAGACACCAGACAACTCGCGTCCCATACCGATCGGCCAGTTCATAGGTACAGAACGAATACCTAGTACTTGCTCTAATTCTTCCATCAATTCAAAAGGACTTTGTCCTTCGCGGTCTAATTTGTTAATAAACGTAAAGATTGGAATACCACGTTGAGCACATACTTTAAATAGTTTGATCGTCTGTGCTTCTACACCTTTAGCAACGTCAATCAACATCACTGCTGCATCTGCCGCAGTTAATGTACGATACGTATCTTCACTAAAATCTTGGTGACCCGGTGTATCCAGTATATTAATACGATGTCCATTATAATCGAATTGCATCACTGAAGAAGTAACCGAGATACCCCGTTGCTTCTCAATCGCCATCCAGTCACTGGTCGCATGTTTATTTGCTTTACGAGCTTTAACCGAACCCGCTTCACGGATAGCGCCCCCGAATAGCAATAATTTTTCTGTTAATGTTGTTTTCCCGGCATCCGGGTGAGATATAATGGCAAACGTTCTGCGTTTGTCGACTTCATTTTGCAAAGCTTGATCTATCGTTTTACTCATTTCCACGTTCCCTTCTCCTCTTGGTTCATCCCTCTATTATAACACATTTACGACACAAAATAAGAGAAGAAATCGCGGACGCTTCCTATTTGTCGCTACGTCGGAACGATTCTACATAGCTCACGATTTCCGCATCTTCTTTACTTAACAAAAAGATCAGACTTGTCTTGAGTTCGTTCAAGCTGCGTATCTCTGCGTCAATCTCTTCAGATTGAGTACGTACTGCTTCTTGTAACGTGTCAATTCCTGTTGCACGACCAAGTAACCGAAGGATATCCCCGATGTTTATCTTTTATCTTTTATCAAAGTCTCTCTTTCTAACATACTTCAAAACAAAAAAGCCGCTTCCTCACTGCCAAATAGCAGTAAAGGAAACGACTTACTTGCACATATAGCAAAACTAGATAACCATCAGCGTTAATTGCTACTTCCCATTTGCCAGATCACATCATCTTCATCTTGACCATTCACAGGCCACCAATGATATCCATCTTGCTGAAGCAATAGATGAGTTGCATCTGGTCCCCAAGAACCGGCGGGGTATGGTTTTACATCTGTAGGGTTCTGTGCCCATGCATCCGCAATATGATCGATAAAGCTCCAAGCCGCAGATACTTCATCCCAACGGGTAAAGTATGTCGAATCTCCTTGGGCTGCATCTTCGATCAAGCTTTCATACGCTTCTGGCGAGTTGATTCCAATCATACAACTTTGACAGAAATCCATCGCAAGCGGTTGAATTTCAGAATCAGAACCCGGTTTTTTAGCATTGATTTTGATATAAATACCTTCCATTGGATTGACACGAATAACCAATAGATTCGGTTCTAGATTATGACGCTGTCCAAGATATACATTTGTTGGTGTCCGCTTGAATTCAACAATAATTTCCGTTGTTTTGACAGGTAGACGTTTACCAGTACGAATATAGAAAGGTACACCTGACCAGCGGAAATTATCTACAAATAATCGTGCTGCAAAATACGTTTCTGTATTAGAAGCAGGATCTACTTTGTCTTCTTCACGATATCCAGGCAATGTTTTACCTTTAGATTCACCTGCTGTATATTGACCACGTACTACATTTTGATCCACTTCTTCTGGTGTCATATATGCACGAAGAGAACGAAGCACTTTTACCTTTTCATCATGAATATCTTCAGGTAATAGACGACTTGGCGGTTCCATGGCGATCATCGCTAACATTTGCAACATATGGTTCTGTCCCATATCACGCAATGCACCGGAATGATCATAATATCCACCACGTTCTTCGACTCCGACCGTTTCACTAAGCGTAATCTGAATATTTGAAATATGCTGATTGTTCCACAATGGTTCAAAGAAAGCATTCGCAAATCGAATCACTTCGATATTTTGCACCATTTCTTTACCCAAATAGTGGTCAATCCGATAAATTTCATCTTCTTCAAACACTTCATTGATCTCTGCATTAAGTTTGCGTGCAGATTCCAGATCATATCCGAAAGGCTTCTCAATCACCAGACGATTCCAGCCTGTACCATCCATCATGCCACCTGCACGAAGGTTAAGCGATACACTGCCAAATAATTCAGGTGCAAGTGCTAAGAAAAAGAATCGGTTGCCTGGGATACCATATTTATTCTCAATCACTTCTGTTTGTTCTTTTAACTCTTGGAAACCAGCGACATTGTTAATATCTAACGATTTATATTCAAAATGTTCTGCAAATCGAGTCCAATCTTCTTCGGCTCCGATCTTGTAGCGACAAAACTCTATGATAGACTGATGGAGATCTTCCCGAAATTCTTCATTGGTACGCGGTCGACGCGCTACACCAATGACTGCAAAATCCTCTGCAAGTTTACCTTCACGATACAAACTATAAATAGCAGGAAACAATTTACGTCTTGCCAAATCCCCGGTTGCTCCAAAAATGAAAAATACCGCACTTGGTGTCTGCAATGTCTCAAGATTTTGTTTTCCAGTCATAGCTCCTCAACTTTCTATGTAAAATCTGTAATGTGGTAAACGTATTCTACCATAATTACCCTATCTATCGCTATCTGACCACTATAAGAAGTACTTATATCTTTTGCAAATAAAATTGATACCTGTACGCAAATAGTGAATCACTCGGCTAATCCGTTTTTATACGCATAAATTGCAGCCTGTGTACGATCTTCTACACCTAACTTGGCTAGCAAATTTGTCACATGGAATTTGACCGTTTTGATACCGATAATTAATTCATCTGCAATATCTTGATTGGATTTACCTTGTGCTAGTAAGCGAAGGACATCCATTTCACGATCTGTTAATTCTTCATGAAGTGCACGTTCAAGTGGCTCACGAAAGCGACTCATCATTTTAGAAGCCACCTGTGATTCCAGCACCGATTGTCCTCTAGCAGCAGCTCGAATAGCATCTGCTATTTCACTTGCACGCGATGTTTTAAGCAAATAACTGAAAGCACCTGCTTCGATCACAGGATACATTTTTTCATCATCCAAATAACTTGTCAGTACAATCACTTTACAATCAGAGTTGATCTGCAATACACGTCTTGTTGTTTCGATACCGTCCATACCTTCCATCACAAGATCCATTAGAATGACATCCGGTTTGTATTCTTGCGCAAGACGAATCCCTTCTTCTCCGTTACTTGCTTCACCCACCACTTCAATACCGTCTTCTGTGTCTAGTACAGCCGCAAGTCCAATACGAACCATCTCATGATCGTCGACTAATAATACTTTGATCAATTGCTCATCGTTTTCCATTGTATTATCCCCACCTGCTTTCTTCCGTATTTAAAGTCACAATCGGAATCACAATCTCTATACGTGTTCCTTTTCCAGGAGCAGTTATGTATTGAATAGTGCCTCCGAGTTCATTTGTTCGTTCTCTCATTGTAGATAAGCCGTAAGAGGCTTGTTTGGTTTCATTTAATTCAAATCCGATTCCATCATCTTTTAAAGTTACCCGTACAGAATCTACCTTTTGCACGATCCGAATCTCCATTCGCTCGGCTTTGGCATGACGAAGTGTATTTGATAAAGACTCCTGTACAATACGGAAAATATGATTTTCTACTCCTTTTAACAACCGCAGATCATCATCCATATCCAAAGTAATTTCCATCGGAATTTTGGCTTGTAATTCGCGAATTAATTCCCGTAACCCCTGAGATAGACGCTTCCCTTCTAAATATACAGGGCGAAGATGCAATAGTAGCGCTCTCATTTCTGATTGTGCAACAGATGACATTTCTTCTATTAATTCAACCTGACGCTTAGCACGGGCTGGATTACTATCAAAAGTACGTCCTATCGCTGTCGCTGTCATCGAAATCGCAAACAACTGCTGAGAGACTGCATCATGCAATTCTCGCGCTAAACGCTGACGTTCTTCGATAATAGCTGTAATTCTAGCTTGTTCTGCCAATTGTGCATTGTTAGTAGATAAACGTTGCAGACTACTGATCTGATCTTCCCACTTTTTACCGATGCGATCAATTTGCTCACCCAGTCGTGACCATTCATCATTGCCCCATAGAGGAGCCGCTTGCGACCAATTGCCTTTTTCCCACATCAATAACGTATCCCGTAATTTATCCAGACGCATTTTGAGCCTAAGCGCATGATACAAACCATATAATGCACCTACAACAATAACCGGTACCAATAACGCTGCACCAGTCTGTAATAAAGAAGGCCAGGATAAATCTATTTTCAAATGACCAGAGGTATAGAATACATACATAATAATAACCAGTAATAAGAAGGACAATAAAACCCCTTCACTCATACTGCGGACAATCAAGTCAGCAGGTTTTCTTTTTTTCACGTATCAAGTCCTCCTGCTTTTCTGACTTTTAAAAAATTTAGTACCTTTTATCCATTCATTAGCTTGATAGAAATAGCCTACTTGCTACTGCTACTGCTACTGCTACTGCTACTGCTACTGCTACTGCTACTGCTACTGCTACTGCTACTGCTACTGCTACTGCTACTGCTACTGCTACTGCTACTGCTACTGCTACTGCTGTAAAAGTCTACTTTTGTATAAACAGATTACGAGGATAATCGAATATTTAAATCTCCTGCAATATACGAAATAACCAACTTCACTTTTTGTTTACTGGTAGCATAATTAGCAGATTTCCATTGCAATCGATTTTGCACTCCTTGTTGCCGTTCTGCTATAGGATATCCATTCGATTCACAGCCAATCTGGCCAAACAATAAATACGCTTCAATTTCTACACCATAATCTTCTGGTATCGAAAAGTCCAGATCTCCTAATATTCCTTGAAAATAAAGAACAGTCTCCGATTCATCAGGCATAGCCAGCGACAGGTCACAATCAATATCTCCGATAGCGTGCCATGAACTAGAACTTTGCATCATCCATGGTTCGCGATCATAACGCATATTTGTGATAAATCCTTGTTTCAAACGATATGGTTGTCCCCGATGTGCTTTATTAGCATGTACATAAAACCATCCTAACGATATCAAAGTAACCCCGACCACAATCATCAAATGATCTAACAACAATAAGCCTAATCCTATACCACCGAAAATATACCCTTGTCTCATCGCTCCACTACGTAAACGCATAATTCCAATTAGCAACAAAAGAAGTGCGGCAACCGTAAAAAAGCCAAATGATACACCCAAAAGCACCTGCAAGCCAATCGCAATTAATAACACTGCAAATATTTTTCTTTTTCTCCCCATAACCGCACCTCCTTTACTGCTAATAATAGAAAAGCCATACCCGCATGATGACACATACGCTGTATGGCTTCGCCTGTTCTAGCATATCATATTGTCATTTTAATAACTATGATTTACATCTATGAATAGCTATATCATATCTATGAACACTTAGTCTGCTCAAAAGAACAAATTAATATTGTGTATCTTCTTTAGAAAGAGATGTACCTTCAGATGGATTAGATTCAATCGTTTTAGGTGCTAATTTACTTTTCAGCAAATTCAATTGCTCATCCACTCTAAGTTGTTTTTCTGCATCTTCTGCACTCACATACGGGCTTGATCCATAACCAGAACGGTAAGGAGCACGCATTACATCTGCTTCTGCTTCCATTTGCATGATTTTCTCTTCCATGCGGTTAAATCCAAGCGAAGCGCCGCCTTTATCAATTGAATTTACAGAACTTACTTGAGCCATTTGTTTTTTCGCTTTTGCCATTTGAGCACGAGAAACCAATTCATTACGTTTGTTACGCATTTTGTAGAACTCGTCTTTCATTTCATGCAATTGGTTCATCATATCTGTCACTTGCTCTTTAGCTTGGCTGTGCATTTCAGAATACTCAGTGAATTTTTGATCAAAATACAACTTTTCTTCTAGCAATTTACGAGCCACTTCTTCTTGACCATTTTTAAGTGCAGCGGTTGCTTGGCTTTCACGTTGCATACCTACACGTGCAGCTTCATCAAAACGTTGTTTCATACGACGTTCATTTGCCATTTGTTTAGCTACAGTAACCTCTGCTTGATGAATTTCTGCTTCCATATCACGCAAATATTGATTTAACATTACAATTGGATCTTCTACCTTATCTAGTAAATCATTCACCGATGCCTTAGTCATATCTTTCAATCTTTTAAAAACTCCCATATTATAAATCTCCCTTCTCATATTGAGCGACTTTTTTTCTTAATTGTTCTACTTCTTTACGTAAAGCTTTATTTTCAATACCTTCCATCATCGAATCAAGATCACCATTTGATTTGGATGTCTGATCTGGAGCTTGTTGTGGAGGGCGGTTTTTCCCAAAATAACGAGAATTGCTTTTTTGTGGAGCATCATACGTATTAGGTTCATACGCATTTTGTGAAGTACCCCAGTATCCGCCATAACTTTGACGCGGACCATAACGATCTTCTTGATATTCTTCATGAAAAGGACTTTGTTCAAAAGGACGATATACTGGCGGTTGTTTAGGTACAATCAGTGCTGCAATAATATAGATCAACACTGTCGTTGTTCCGGTAAAAGGAATACTTAATATTAACAGAACCCGCAACAACGTAGGATTAATCTGAAAATATTCAGCTAGACCGCCACTAAGTCCCGTCAAAATCCGATCATGATTTGAACGATATAACTTCGGACGCATATTACTCCTCCTTACGATCTGCATCAAGCTTACGTCTTAACCGTTCCAATTCCTCATCTAACGACACACCATTCGTTGTGCCTGAACCAGAAGAATAAGAATCACCATTTCGCAAATCCCGTAATGCTTTGGCTTCAATCTCCCAATCGGAAATGCGATCTTCTAATCGTCCAAATGCTTGTGGTGTGCTTTGTACAGCATTACCAAAACGACGATTCATCTGTTGTTGCAAACGAAGAGTCTCCATACGAGCATAATAATACTCACGTTTGCTATAGACTGCTTGGTACTCTGATTTTAATGTATTTAATTGAGCCTGTACTTCTCGCAAAGCTTCTGTATTTTGATCCAACAATTCAGAATACTGATTTTCTTTTTCTTCATACATCACTTTTTCTTGCAAAGCCATACGAGCCAAATCTTCTTCTTCAGCTTGTAGAGCTAACATCGCTTGTTCTTCGCGCTTTTGACGCATCGCAGATGCCTGATCTACATGTTGTTTTAACTGACGTGTATGTTGAGTCACATGATTCTGCAATTGTTCAGCTTCTGTAATAGCACGTCGTGTATCTAAAAGAAATTGATCAATCATTCTCACAGGATCTTGACTCTGTTCTAATCTTTCATTTAAAGTAGCCACTGTAATATCACGTACACGTTTAAAAACGTTCATGAATAATTGCTCCCTCCCTTGCTTGATCACAAGTGATCTTTTTTGATATTCATCTATATCGTATTGCATCATATCGAACAAGTATGAATAACAGATGAAATCAATTATTACTAATATTTTACTACTTTTTTCAAAAATAACTTACAATATTTCGTAATAACATCTTATTATCTTTATATCGTACAATATAAATCGCTTTATTAGAATGTTACCCATTCACAGCTTGTACATCAACAATAAGAAGTGATTTACATGAAGAATATAATCTGTTTAGAACATTCTATTGTGTTCTTGTTGATGATGACGATTTTTTAGTAATGAATAGCCCCACCATATTAATGCGATTCCAATAGCAGGCCCGATAATCCAAGACAATTTAGCAAATAGGATACACGCACCTATAACGGATAATGCAATTCCCAAAAATCGATGTCCGCTTTGTAAAGCATAATATCCAAGTACAAGTAATGCGACTGGAAATAATAGTCCTATCAGATAACTGAGTAGACTATGTACTTCGGGTAAAAATTTGCCAAAAACCATCAACACACCGATGAAAATTAATGCAAAAGCAGCTATACTTTTACGATTTATGCGCAAATGTTCCACCTCCTTTACCTCGTTATTGGTATTCATCATTTTCGGTATACACTTCTTAGATGTTGATCTTTAGCCAGATAACAATACTTTAAGATTGTAAAGCAAGTACCTTTTTACTTTCCTATCTGGTTGTAGCAAATGTTGTCTTTGCCTTATATACACATTGTAAAGTAGAATTGTATTCTGCAAAATGGACTACAGGTGGTTTTTTATCCTAGACCTTAGACGGGGAGCCCTTGTGCATTATCCGATTAACTTATATATATATTCAATTTAAGTACATACTACATACTACATACTACATACTACATACTACATACTACATACTACATACTACATACTACATACTACATACTACATACTACATACTACATACTACATACTACATACTACATACTACATACTACATACTACATACTACATACTACATACTACATACTACATACTACATACTACATACTACATACTACATACTACATACTACATACTACATACTACATACTACATACTACATACTGAACAATTATGCTGTGTGATTCTAAAAAAGCAAATAAAAAAGCACTAGATCATATGATCTAGTGCTTTTCATGTGTATGCCGGTGAAGGGACTCGAACCCCCACGGTTTCCCTCACGATTTTGAGTCGCGCGCGTCTGCCAATTCCGCCACACCGGCTAAGTAAAAATAATGCTATTTTTTTGGTACTTCCATTTAAAACATAAGAGCTAAAATGGCGCGCCCTAAGAGATTCGAACTCCTGGCCTTTTGATTCGTAGTCAAACGCTCTATCCAGCTGAGCTAAGGGCGCAAGAATTTAAAAAATAACTGGAGGCGCCACCCAGATTCGAACTGGGGATAGAGCTTTTGCAGAGCTGTGCCTTACCACTTGGCTATGGCGCCATATTATATTGTAAAATTTGGAGCGGACGATGGGAATCGAACCCACGACCCTCGCCTTGGCAAGGCGATGCTCTACCGCTGAGCCACGTCCGCTTACATATCATTTAAGTAAAAGTAAATAATGGCTGGGGATATAGGATTTGAACCTATGCATGACGGAGTCAAAGTCCGTTGCCTTACCGCTTGGCTAATCCCCAATAAAAAGGGCGACCGATGGGACTTGAACCCACGAATGCCGGAGTCACAGTCCGGTGCGTTAACCCCTTCGCCACGATCGCCATGCTATAAAATAAATCATTAATGTTATATTGGCAGGGGCAGCAGG